>JAJTBC010000147.1 GCA_021287085.1 Bacillota bacterium
TGGCTCTCACTTCCCCCTGGGCATCGTCCGGGGCAATGGTGAGATCCTCGTTCGCCATCCCGTGGCGCTGGAACCCGATGATTCCCTGCTCTGCGCGGGAGAAATTTCCACCCAGGCCGTCCTCACCGTCCTGGAAGGGCCGGAGGCCAGCCTGAAAGAAGCTGCCCAGCACCAAGCCTCGGAAATCCAGCAATTGGGATGGGAGGCCCCTCTCCTGTTCTACTGCGGTGGACGCGATCTGCATCTGGGGCGCGAGGCCGCCACCCGGGAACTGCAACTCATGAAATCCGTGGTGCGGAGGCTGGATGGTGCGGTGTCTCTGGGTGAAATCGGCGCCGAATGCCAGGGCGATTACCCCCTGCACTACAACGGAGCGCTGATCTCCGTTCACCTGGAGGCGATGTGAACCAAGGGCACTTGCTGGGGGTTCTCTACGACATCACCGCCACCATGGGGCTCGAGTCGCGCGTTGAGTCGCTGTTGACCCGAACCCTTCAGCGCTTGCTTTTTCATACGGGCGACTCGTCCGGTTGCGTGCTGCTTCGGGAAGAAGACGGCACTCATCGCCTGGCTGCAGCCGTGGGCGATGGCCTCACGCGCAAAGCCCTGGGCTCGACCTTGGAACCCCTCCGCGCCACGCTGCTTGAAAACCTGGAGCCTGAGGATCTGCAGGCTTTTCCATGCCGCCAAGGGGTTTATCGCAAGGCGCTGCACATCGCCATCGAGGATCAAGGCGTCTTGATGCTGTTTACCCGACACTCGGAATCGCCCGCGTTGCATTCCGCTGCCATTCTGCAGATTCTCATGAGCCATCTGGCCCGCCAGATCAAGCTTTGCCGGGTCAACAATGAATACACCTCCCGACTGGAGCGGGCCGTGGAGGAGCGCACCGCCGCTCTGCAGGCCAGCGAGGCCCGCATCCGACAATTGATGGAATCCACCGCGGAAGGCATCTACGGCATCGATCCCCAGGGCATTTGTACCTTCGCCAACGCTTCCTGCGTGAAAATGCTCGGGTACGAGCGGGCCTCCGACCTGGAAGGGCGCATTCTCCATCATGTCTTCCACCACCATGACAAGGAAGGAAAGCCCATTTCCCTCGAAGCCTGCGCCATCCTTCGCGCCTGCCGCGCGGGTCATCATCTGCATATCGAGGAAGATCGTTTCTGGCGTCGGGATGGCACCCCCTTTCCCGTCGAACTGCGTTCCTTTCCTGTGTACGGTCCGTCCGGAGAACTATTGGGCGGCGTGGTGTCCTTCCTGGATATCACCGAAGACCTTCGACGGCGGAAAGCCGACGAAGAGTTCAGAGAGAAGATGGAACAGAGCCAGCGACTGGAATCGTTGGGACTCCTGGCGGGCGGCCTGGCTCACGACTTCAACAACCTGCTGGTGGCCATCCTCGGTAACACTGAACTGCTTCGATCCCTGCTTCCCAATGCGGATGCGGCTACGTTGAAACGGCTCCAGCAAATTGAAATGGCAGGCCATAAAGCGGCGGATCTGTGCCATCAAATGCTGGCCTACTCCGGGCGAGGCCGTTTCCTGGTGGCGCCCATTCAGCTTTCCACGCTGGTGGGCGACATGCTGAATCTGCTGCAGGTGGGCATTTCCAAGCGCATCGAGCTGCGTCTCGATCTGGCTCCCGACCTGCCCATGATCGAAGCCGACCTTGCCCAGATCCAACAGGTGGTCCTGAACCTCATCACCAATGCCGCCGAAGCCATCGGCGATCAACCGGGCCTCATTCGCCTCCGCACGGGGCTCATGGAAATTCATGCGCAGGATCGAGGCGCGATGCCCTTCGACCAGGAGGCACCGCCCGGCCACTACGTATGCCTCGAAGTGGAGGACACGGGCTGCGGCATGAGCAGGGAAGTGCAAGGACGCATCTTCGAACCTTTCTTCACCACCAAGTTCACGGGCCGCGGGCTGGGCATGAGCGCGGTGCTAGGCATCATGCGCAGCCACAAGGGCGCCATCCTGGTGAATTCCAAGCCCGGTCAGGGATCGTGCTTCAAGGTCCTGTTTCCCGTGGCTGCCGTCGATAAGCTCCCAAGCGCCGAGGCATCCAAAATCGAGCCTTCCGCGGCTCCTCCCTCTGGGGGCACGTTTCTTGTGGTGGATGATGAAGCCATTGTGCTTTCCACCACCTCCTCCATCCTGGAATCCTTCGGCCTTTCAGCCATCACCGCCCACAGCGGCCAGGAGGCCATCGAACTCCTGAAGCAGAAGGGTTCCATCATCGATGGAGCCTTGCTGGATCTGACCATGCCCGGCCTCGACGGGGCCGAAACCCACCGCGAATTCCAGCGCATCCGCCCTGGTTTGCCTGTGATTCTCCTCAGCGGCTTCTGCGAAGAGGAGGTCATGCGCGACCTGGCCCACCAGGGTTTCGCAGGTTTTCTCCAGAAGCCCTACCGCAGCGAAGCCTTGAAGGCCGCAGTGATGAAGCTCCTGGAGAAGAAAAACTAGCTACCTGGGAACGCACCACAAAAAAAGCCCCCGGAACCGGGGGCTTTTTTGTAGCGATGCAAACGACTATTCTTCGCGCTCGGCCTTGGCGAAGGCGTCGGCAAGGGTGGCCTTCTTGAACGGCTCCATCTTGGCCTTGGCTTCGTCCAGTTCGCCCTTTTCGAGATCCATCTCGTACTGCTTCACGGAAAGGCCGATGCGGTGTTCGGTGGGATCGAGCTTGACGATCTTCATGGTCAGTTCCTGACCCACAGCGAATTCCTTCTGGATGTCTTCCACGCGCTTGCGGGCGATTTCGCTCACATGCACGAGGCCTTCGATGCCGTCGCCGAGATCCACGAAGGCGCCGAAATCGGTCAGGCGAGCGATCTTGCCCACGATGGTGTCACCCACGTGATGCTGCTCGAAGAAGATTTCCCAAACGTTGGGTTCCATGTGCTTCACGCCCAGGCTCATGCGCTGCTGGAGCGGATCGAGGTTCAGCACCTTGGCGGTGACCTGATCGCCCTTCTTCACGATTTCGCCGGGATGCTTGATCTTCTTGGTCCAGGAGAAGTCGGACACATGGATGAGGCCATCCACGCCTTCTTCCAGCTCCACAAACGCGCCGAATTCCGTGATGTTGCGCACGGTGCCGGTGACGATCTGGCCGGGCTGGTACTTCTCGGCGATGGCCATCCAGGGGTTGGGCGTGATCTGCTTCATGCCCAGGGAGATGCGGCGGTTCTCGGTGTCCACGGCCAGGATGATGGCTTCCACCTGGTCGCCCAGATTGACCATGCCCTTGGCGCTCTTGACCTTCTTGGTCCAGGACATCTCGGAAACGTGCACCAAGCCTTCCACGCCGGGCTCCAGCTCCACGAAGGCGCCGTAGTCGGTGATGGACACCACCTTGCCCTTGACCGTGGCGTTGACCGGATAGCGGTCTTCCACCGTGAGCCAGGGATCGGCGAATTTCTGCTTGTAGCCGAGGCTGACGCG
Organism: Bacillota bacterium; assembly: GCA_021287085.1. Classification (GTDB taxonomy): domain Bacteria; phylum Acidobacteriota; class Holophagae; order Holophagales; family Holophagaceae; genus JAYREN01. Next base: position 3,457 of record JAJTBC010000147.1, read on the forward strand.
CTCGGTGTCCTTGTCGTACTTGAGGATGGCCACTTCCACCTTGTCGCCCACCTGGAACATCTCGCTGGGGTGGTTCAGGCGGCCCCAGCTCATGTCGGTGATGTGCAGCAGGCCGTCCACGCCGCCCAGATCGATGAAGGCGCCGTATTCGGTGATGTTCTTGACCTGACCTTCCACCAGCTTGCCTTCTTCCAGGCCGGCCAGCGTCTCTTCCTTGAGGCTGGCATTGATGGTTTCCAGGAAGAGCTTGCGGGACAGCACGATGTTGCCGCGGCGACGGTTTACCTTGATGACCTTCATGTCGAA
>JAJTBC010000078.1 GCA_021287085.1 Bacillota bacterium
CCTTGCCATTGATGCGGTAATCGCCGCCGCTGTCGCGGTAGAGACGGCGGGAGATCACCACTTCCTTGGTGGCGCCGGGCAAGGCCGCATCGGGCATCTCAAGGGTGAGTTTCACCTCGGCCATGCCCATGGGCTTGCGCTCGCTGGTGCCCGCGAAGATCACGTCAGCCATCTCCGTGCCGCGCAGCAGCGTGGCCCGCTGCTCGCCCAGCACCCAGGCCAGGGCATCGGAAATGTTGGATTTCCCGCATCCGTTGGGCCCCACCACGGCCGTGACGCCCCCCGGAAACACCAGTTTCTGAGGGTCGGCGAAGGATTTGAATCCTTGAAGTTCTAGGGCAATAAGACGCAAGAGGCAGAGGCTCCGGGGAACTTTGTTCAAAAAGGCTTCATCCTGGAAACATACCAAATCTTGGGATCGGCAGGCTCGGACGATAGACTGTCATTCTCCCCGCTTCTGGAGCTTTCGTGAGCCTCTTTTCCCTCAAACCCACCGCAGCCTCCCTCGTCTGGCTGGAACCTCGCCGTGTGGTGGCCGGAGGGCGCACGTGGCCGGTGGACGGACCGCCCAACGAAGCTCAATTGGCCGCCATTCTCCAAGCCCTGCCCCCTGGCCCTACCTCCTGGGTGGTGGAGGATCTCTGGGCGCCTTCCTTGCTGGCCAGGGATATCGTGGCACTGCCTTCGGGCACCGAGGCTCAAGACACCTTTTTCCGATGGAAGTTCAACGGCAGCCTGGCCCTGGACACGCCTCACACCGTGCAGGCCCTGGCCTTGGACGATGGCGCCTGGCTGTTGGCGGGCATTCCCGAGGATCTGCGCGAAACGTGGATCCAAACGGCGCTGCGGCTCGGCAGGCCCATCCACCGCCTGACGCCCCGCTGGCTGACGCTCTACAACCGCCTGGCGCCCGGCCAGGACCGCCCCGGCCTGCTGCTGTCTTTATGCCCTCAGGATGACGGCTACACCGGCACCTTGGCTGCCTGGGGCCGCACGTTGACCCTGCTGCGGCAATGGACCGACCCCGCGGATTTGGCCACCTGGGCCTCCGAGCGGGTGGAGCCCACGGTGGCCTACCTGCACCGGGAATCCCGAACGCCCCAGGAAATCTGGGTATGGGGCGCACCCCACTGGCCTGACGGGGACATTCCCCACCGGCTCCTTCCTTCCGATATTCCGGCCCAGGAGTCGCTCTGATGGCCATTCCGACCCTCAAGCTCAACCTAGCCTCGCCGCCCACCTTCTGGCATCGGCATCATCGCGTGCTGGGCTGGACGGCCCTGGGCGTGGGCGCCCTGACCCTTCTCATCGTGGGTGGCCTCACCTGGCGGGCCTATCACCTGGCCAATCGCATGGGACAAGAGGCCTTCCGCCTGGGGCGCCGCACCCAGGATTCCCAGGCCAGGCAAAGCGAGCTGGTGAGCCAGTTGCGTACCATCGACGTGCAGAAAGAGCTGCCCCGTTGGCGGCTGGCCGAGCGCATCCTCACGGAGCGGGGCCACCCCTGGTCGCGCATCACCGCCGAGCTGGAACGCAGCCTCGTGAAGGATGTGCGCATCAAGACCCTGCAGCGCACCAAGGGCAGCGATCAGCATGTGGTGCTGAAGCTGAAGGGCGAGGCCCGCACCCGCGAAGCGGAAGCGGCTCTCATGGCTTCCCTCCAGCGCAATCCCTTCTTCACCCAGGCGGTGCTGGAACGCGAAGCCGAGCGCCAGGGTGGAGGCGTGGATTTCGAGTTCACGCTCCCCGTTTCGCCCACCCCGCCCGTCTATGCGCCGCTGCCCAAGTTCGGGCCCGCCGCACCCTCTTCGGCGCCGCGGAACATCCTTCCGACCAAAACCGTCGCCGTTCCCGTCCGGCCGACGCAGGCGCCCGTCCGCAGCGTGGCCACGCCCCAGCCGACTCCCGTGCCCGCACCCCAGTCGGCACCTCAGCCGGCCCTCATTCGACCGCCCTCGGATCGCACCTTGCCCGGGCGGGTGCAACCCCCTGCCAGGGATCTGCCCACCCCCTCCGCTCCAGAGGATGAAGAAGCTCGTCGG
>JAJTBC010000092.1 GCA_021287085.1 Bacillota bacterium
AGCTCCCGGCGCGGATCTTCGGGCACCTCCAGCCGATCGCAGGCCAGCAGCAGAGGCCGGAAAAGGCCCGTGAGCCAGTTGTCCAGTTCGCCCACGGCCACCGCGCCCAAGGTGTCGCCGTGATAGCCCTCCCGCAGGGCGCCGAAGCGTGTCCGATTGTTTTCGCCACGTTGCAACTGGGCCTGGAAAGCCATCTTGAGGGCCACTTCCACGGCGGTGGAGCCATTGTCGGAAAAGAAGGCCCGCGTGAGGTTCTGCGGCAATCGGGGGCGCAGCCGCGCCACCAGTTCCAGCGCCGGTTCGTGGGTGAAGCCTGCGAACATCACGTGATCGAGTTGGGCGCTTTGGCGCGCCATGGCACCTACCAGGCGAGGGTGCCCGTGGCCGTGGAGATTGCACCACCAGCTCGAAATGCCATCAAAGAGCCGCCGCCCGTCGGCCAGCAGGTAATGGCAGCCTTCCGCGCCCACCACGGGCAGGGGCGGATCGGCAGCCCGTTCGCGCTCCTGGGTGAAGGGGTGCCACAGATGGGCCTGATCGAAGGCGAGGCGATGATTCCAATCGGAAGGAAGAAACGGCATCACGGCTCCAGCACCATGACGGGCACGGGCAAGAAGCGCCGCAGCCCTGCCGCGTTTTCCTGGGCCGCCTCATGGCTACGATCCACGCCCGGATTCAGGATCACGGCGGGGATGCTCCATCCCCGCATCATCAGGGCCTCGCAGGTGAGCAGCGTGTGGTTGAGGGTGCCCAGGCCGCCCCGCGCCACCACGACCGCCGGGAGTTTCAGCTCCGTGGCCCAGGCCAGAAAATGGCGATGGGGGGCCAGGGGCACCATCACGCCGCCCACGCCTTCCAGCAGCACTTTCGCACCAGGGGCGGGCCTCAGGGTCCAGGCCCGGAGGGCTTCCAGGTCCAGGATTCGTCCTTCCCGCTCCGCGGCGGCCAAGGGCGAAAGGGGCTCGCGCAGAAGAACGCCCGTTTCCACCTGGATGCCTGGGCCTCGAAGCTGAAAAGCATCGGCCTCGGGATCGTCTTGCCCCGTCACGCCGGTCTGGAAAGGTTTGCGATAGACCACGGGGCAATGGGCAGCCCAGGCTTCGGCGATGCGTCGGGCCACGTAGGTCTTGCCCACGCCGGTGTCGGTGCCCAGCACCCATAGCGGGCTGGGCAACTGGTCGAGGGTCACGGCCGCACCAAGGGCTGCAGGGCGTCGATGAGCTTGTCCAGATCCGCGTCTTCCAGCAAAGCATGGGTGGTGATGCGGAAGCGCGAAGTGCCTTCGGGCACGGTGGGAGGACGAATGGCACGCACGTCCAGGCCCTTGAGTTGAAGTTTCTGGGCTGCGTGCATGGCTCGCTCATCGGGCCCGGCGGGCACGGGCACGATGGCCGAAGGTTGGGGCGACAGGCCAAGGGCTTCGCGCAGACGCACGGCGTGGGCCAGGGCACGATCCCGCCGCCAGAGTTCCGTCTGGGCGATGCGAGCCCCTTCCAGCGCCGCCGCCAGGGTGGGCGGAGGAAGAGACGTGGTGTAGATGAAGCCTCGACAGGCGTTCACCAGTTCCTCGCGCAACAGATGGCTGCAGGCCAGGTAGGCGCCGAAGGATCCCAAGGCCTTGCCCAGGGTGCCCATGAGCAAAGGGATTCGGCCTTTGAGGCCCTGCTGCTCCACCCATCCTGCCCCGGTCTTACCCAGCAGCCCCGTGGCGTGGGCTTCGTCCACCATCAGCAGCGCGTGATGTCGCTCGCAGAGATCCAGCAGCCCAGACAGGTCGGCGGTATCGCCATCCATGCTGAACACCGCATCGGTGACCACCAGCGCCAGGGCGTGGCTCGGAGAATTGCGTCGCCACCAGCGCATTCGCTGATCCAGGTCCTGCAGGTCGTTGTGGGCGTACACGCAGACCCTCGCGCCCCGGTGCTTGGCCATGCGACAGCCATCAACGATGGAAGCGTGGTTCAGCGCGTCCGAGAAGATGGCGTCCCCTTCCCGGATCAGGGTGGGCAGCACGCTGATGTTGCATTGGTATCCGCTGCTGAAGAGCAGCGCCGTCTCCGTGCCTTTCCAGGTGGCCAGGGTGGTTTCGAGGTCGCCATGCAGGGGGCAATCACCCCTCAGCAGCCGCGCGCTACCGGCCCCGGCGCCCCAAATCCTGGCGGCTTCGCAGGCCGCGTCGGTCAAACGCGGATCGCGTCGCAGCCCCAGGTAGTCGTTGGAGCAGAAATCCAAGCCGCTAGGCGGAACGATGACCCGCTCTCGCCCAATGCGATGACGCTTCAGGTTTTCCAGTTCAAGACGCTCGCGCCACGGGGCGGGCAGATGAGTGTTGGGCAATGTGACCTTCCTGGGGGAACCTTCCTGCGAAGGGGCTCATTGGAGACCATGGTCCCATTCCAGTCTGCCCTTGGGACTCCCGCCGGGCAATGATCCGGGATGCTAAGATTCAAAACGCCCCAGGGCGCCCACTCCAAAAGGAAATCCATGCTGCGTACGTCGTTTCTCGCTTTCGCCACCGTGCTTCTGGCTGCTCAGTCGCCTGCCCCGAAACCCGAACCCGCCAAGGCTCCGAAAGTTGACAAAACCTTGGCTACCATCGGTGGCAAGGCTTACCGGGAATCGGATTTCGAACTGTTCCTGTCCATGGCCCTCAATCCCCAGCAGCGCATGCAGATGGGGATGGTGCAGGGTGCCAGGGAGAGCTACCTCAAGCAGTTCCTCGAATTCAAGCTCATGGAGACCAAGGCCCGTAAGGACGGCCTGGACAAGGGCGAAGACTACCGCCGCAAGCGGGAAATGATGGCGGCGCAGGTGCTGGTGCAGGATCTGGTGAAGCGTGACGCGCCGGCCCTTCAGGAAAAGGTGAGAGTCGAGGATGCCGATGTGAAGGCCTACTACGACAAGCACCCGGAGCTGTTCAAGAAGCCCGGAACCTTCACCGCGCGCCATCTGCTCATCAGCACTCAGCCCGATGAAAAGGTGAATCAGGGCAAGGACGCCAAGGCCATCGAGGACGAGGCCAGGGCCAAGGTGGCCAAGGTGCAGGAGGCCCTGAAGTCGGGCAAGAAGCTCGAAGAACTGACCCAGGAGTTCTCGGACGATCCCGGCAGCAAAGGCAAGGGTGGCCTCTACGAAAACATCACCTTCGGCAAGTTCGTGCCGGAGTTCGAAGAGGCGGTGCGCAAGCAGGAACCGGGCAAGGTGGGCGAGCCGGTCAAGACCCAGTTTGGCTATCACCTGATCCAGGTGGAAAAGATCAATCCCAGCGAGCTTCCCGCTTTCGACACCGTCAAGGATCAGGTGCGGCAGAAGGCCCTGGCCGCCAAGCAGGAAGAGGTCTTCCAGGGCTACATCAGCAGCCTCAAGAAGGAGATCGGATTCACGGACGGAGCAGCCAAGGTGCCCGCCAAACCCAAGGCCGCCAAGGCAGGAGGCAAGAAATGAGACTGCTGCTGATCGCGGCCCTGCCCGCGCTGCTGGTCGCCGCCGATGTGCGCGAGGAAATCCTGGTGGTGGTGAATGGCCACGTCATCACGCGGCGAGCTTATCAACAGGCCGTGGAGCAGGAATCCGCCGCCCTTTATCGCCAGTTTTCCGGCAAGCAGTTGGATGAAAAGCTCCGCGATGCCCGGGAAAAGACTCTCCAGGGGCTCATCGACGCGTTCGTGCTCCAGGACAAGGCTGCGGAATCGGGCATTGCCATTCCCGACGACTACATGCGCTCCGTGGTGGAGGATTTCAAGAAGCAGTACAACTTCGCCACCGACGCCGATTTCGAGAAAGCCCTGCGCGGCAGCGTGGGCATCGGCCTGCCCGAATGGATCAAGCAGCAGAAGCAGCAGATGCTCCAGCAGGAAGTGATGCGCAAGGATGTGTATTCCAAGATTGCCATCGAGGACCAGGAACTGCGGGCCTATTACGAGGATCACAAGGACGAGTACCGCCTGCCCAGTCGCTTCCGCATCCGCGAACTGGTGATTCCCAAGGGCGCCACCGCCGATGATCTGACCGCGGCCAAAGCCAAGGTGGAAGCCATTCAGACGGCGCTGAAGGCGGGCAAGAACTTCGAGGAGCTGGTGAAGGAGCATTCGCTCAGCCCCAGCAAATCCACCGGCGGCGATCTCGGTTGGATGGGCAAGGGCCTGATCCACAAATCCCTGGAAACCACGGCCCTCGGCATGAAGCCCAACCAGATTTCTGCTCCCATCGAGACCGACAAGGACATCTACCTGATCCAGCTCATCGGTGCGGAAGATGACGTGGTGCGGCCCTTCGCCGACGTGAAGCCGGAAATCCTGAAGAAGCTCCAGGAGCCCAAGGCTCAGAACGCCCTTCAGAACTACCTTCAGTCCCAGCGCATCCGGGCCAACATTCGGTACCTGGTGCCCAAGGAAACCATCCTCAAGGGGTGATCGTGCGGTTGGATCTTTTTCTCAAGCGAACCCATCTTCTCAAGCGCCGGGAGATGGCACGGGAGCTCTGCGACGAAGGCATGGTGCGGGTCAACGGCTCGCCTCGCAAGGCCAGCTTCGAGGTGAAGCCCGGAGACCGACTGGAGTTCCCCATCTTCAATCGCCTGCTCAAAGTGCAGATCCTGGGTTTGCCGGAAAGCAATTCCATTTCCAAATCCGAGCAGTGGAGCTTCGTGGAAGTGCTCGAAGAGAAGCGCCTCTCCGTGGATGACGCGCCCTTGGCCGATCCCATGCTGCCGCCTCGGCGCCGACCTTCGGAGCACTAAGCCATGTCCGAACAGCCTTCCTTGCAGGATCTCCAGACCGGCGAAGCCTTCGTGGGATTTCTGCTGGCGTCCGAGGCAGCCTACAAGACCAGCCGCACCGGCGGAGAGTATCTGGAAGTGAAACTCCTGGATCGCAGCGGGGATATCAAGGGCTTCCTCTGGGATCTGCGGGCTGTGGAAGGGGATTTCGAGGCCATCCGCGCCGATGTCTTCCTGAAGGTGAAGGCCAAGGTGGAGGAATTCCAGGGCAGAAAGCAGTTGCGCCTCGAAAAGGTTCGCTTCGCCGAGGATGCCGAAGTGGGCGATCTGTCGCGCTTCTTTCCCACCAGTCAGCGCCCCGTGGCAGCAATGCTGGCGGACATGGATGGTCTCATCGCCTCCATCGCCGATCCCTGGATTCGCAAACTGCTCCAGGCGATGCTCGTGGAGAACGAAACGCTGCGCGCCGCTTTCGCCAAGGCTCCTGCGGCCAAGAGCCTTCACCACGTCTATTTGGGCGGCCTATTGGAGCACACCCTTTCCGTGGCGGGCATGGCCGAAAGGGCCTGCGCCCACTATTCCGGCATCAACCGGGACCTTTTGCTGGCGGGCGTCTTTCTTCACGACCTGGGCAAGACCGCCGAGCTGACCTACGACCGTAGCTTCGGCTACTCCGATGCCGGCAACCTCATCGGCCACATCTCCATGGAAGCCGAATGGATTTCCCAGGAAATGGCGCGCATTCCCCATTTCCCTGAAGAACTGCGGATGCAGATCCTCCATTGCGTGCTGTCCCATCACGGCAAGCTGGAGTTCGGTTCCCCTGTGCTGCCCAAGACGCCGGAAGCGTTGTTGCTGCATTACCTCGATGATCTCGATGGAAAGCTGGAAGGAATGTTCCGCGCCATTCGCGACGAAAGCGGCAGCGGGAACTGGACGCCCTTCTCGCGGTCCCTGGAGCGCATGATCTACAAGGTGCGATGGCCCAAGGCCGTGCAAGGGCTTTCATCAGGTACGCAAGAACCTTGATCCCGCATCGACACATGGGAAAAATTGCCTGATACTCACAGGGTAGATTTTTCCCGTTTGAGTGCGCCATGAAGATGTCTCGAAAAGCGAAGCGTTACGATGACACCGTCTTGCCGGGGGATTTTCAGGATTTCGAGGCTTTCAAGGAAGGCGATGCCCTTGTCGACGGTTGCCTGCAAGGATCGCTGCGCCGTCAAGGGGCCAAGGTGGAGCTGAGCCATCTCGTTTTCGAGTTTCATCCTTCGAAGAAACAAAATTTCCTCAAGCTGC
>JAJTBC010000150.1 GCA_021287085.1 Bacillota bacterium
TGATCGATCCGGAGCCGCTCGATGCCCTCGGGAGCGGCCAGCACCGAAGCCAGCGTGATGCGCTTGGCTCCCGCGTCCTTTAGTTGCCGGATGGCTTCCGAGGCGCTGCCGCCGGTGGCCAGCATCGGATCGAGCACGAAGACGGGGCGGGCTTCCAGCAGCGGAGGAAAGTTGCGGTAGTAGGGCACAGGCACCAGGGAGTCGTGGTCCCGATAGAGACCCAAGTGCCCCACCTTGGCGGTGGGAAGCAGCTGCAGGAAGGAGGGAAGCAGGCCCAGCCCTGCGCGCAGAACAGGCACCAGCACTGGATCGAGAGGGTTCAGCATGCGCCCCTCGGTACGCTCCAGAGGGGTTTCCACGGCGAGGGTGACGGTGGGCAGATCGCGGGTGCACTCCACGGCGAGGATCAGTCCGAGCTCCTCGATAAGCTGTCGGAACTGGCTTCCAGAGGTCTTTCGATCCCGGATCAGGGTGAGCTTGTGATGGGCCAGCGAGTGGTCGAGCAGGGTGATTTCCATGGTGGCTCCTGAGGTGAGCGGGGAGGGAAGAATGAGGAGAAACGCTGTGGGAATGCGGATGTGCGGCGAGTTGACGAGTCGCTCCGATTGCAGTTTCCTCTGGTTTTTCCGTTCGGAAAAGGGTTGAGCGAAAGAAAATCCGAGCTATATTTTTTCGAGAGATGCCTTGAAATTTTGTTGACCTGCAATGGAACGCTGCTTCACTTAACTATATGAAGTTCCGCTTCACATCAGGATCGCGTTACACCGCAGCCCTTTCAAACCTTGCATCACCCACACCCTTTGGGGGATCCAACATGCTGAAAAGAGTCCAGATATTCAAAGCGCTGGACATCGAAATCAAAAAACAAAAAGGCCCTGTGGCGGTGAAAGACGCCTACAAGGGACACCACTCGCTGAAGGAAGAGCTTAGTCAGCCGGGCATTTCCGTCATTGCCGAAGTATCGGGAGGCAGTCCGCTGCGAGGCCGTGTGCGAAGCTCCTTCCGACCTGCCACTCACGCCAAAAGCCTAGTGGAGAACGGTGCGCGAGCGATTTCGGTGGCCACGGATCGTTTCCTTTACGCGGGAGAGGACAAGCATCTCTCCGAAGTGCGATCGCAGGTGAAAGTGCCTGTGCTGCGCCGCGACTACATCTTCGAGGAATACCAGATCGAGGAAAGCAAGATCATGGGTTCCGATGCCATCTACCTAGTGGCCGCTTTGCTTGAACCCGAGCGTCTCCTGGCGCTCCGGCGGCTGGCGGCGGCCAAGGCCCTCGACGTCGTCGTCGAGGTGTTCGACGAGACCGACCTCAAGCGAGCACTTGAGGCCGAGGCCGAGATCATCTGTGTCGTCGGCCGAGACATGGACACCTGGAAACCTTCCTTCGAGCAGGCCCTCGCGCTCCTGAAGCGCGTGCCCGCCAAGAAATGCTTCCGCATGGTCGAGGCCAGCATCAGCAGCCTCGCCCAGATCAAGCAGCTCGAAGGCCTGGGTGTTCATGGCGTCATCGTGGGCGATGTGTTTCTCGACGAGTTCTATCCCGGCAAGCGGCTCGCCCAGCTGCTGGCCGGCATCGAACCCGCCAGGAAACCCTCCAAGGCCAAACCCAAACCGGAAGCCGCGCCGGTGAAGGGGGCTGCGGAGACCCAAGTCGCCGCGGACAAACTTAAGGCCCAGGCTCCTGGGTCCGAGAAAGCGAAAAAGAAATCGGGCAGTCGTTCTACCTCACCCTCCCCATCCACCTCTCCCTCTCACCCCGCCCGGAAGGGCAAAAAGGAGTTCCCAATGGAAGAGACCACCATCGTCGCCGTGGAAACCCCGGCCGAACCCAAGAAGCCCGCTGCGAAGAAGGCTGTCGCCAAGAAGCCCGCCGCGAAGAAGGCTGCGGCCAAGAAGCCCGCTGCGAAGAAGGCTGTGGCTAAGAAGCCCGCCGCCAAGAAGGCTGCGAAGCCCGCCGCCAAGAAGGCCGTGGCCAAGAAGCCGGCCGTGAAGAAGGCCGCGAAGCCCGCCGCCAAGAAGGCCGTGGCCAAGAAGCCGGCCGTGAAGAAGGTTGCGAAGAAGGCCGTGGCCAAGAAGCCGGCCGTGAAGAAGGTCGCGAAGAAGGCCGTGGCCAAGAAGCCGGTCGCGAAGAAGGTCGCGAAGAAGGCCGTGGCCAAGAAGCCGGTCGCGA
>JAJTBC010000109.1 GCA_021287085.1 Bacillota bacterium
TCCATGCTGCGCATGGGAAAGGGCGACACGCGAGTGGCTTCGGCGAAGCGGGGCTTGAAGCCCAGACGGCGCAGGGCCTGCACCGCCGGGTTGAAACGCTCCAGATGCCCCACGGCGGCCACCAGCTTGGGCTGGGCCGCACGGGCCTGGGCCAGGGCCGCCAGCAGGGCCTGACCCTCAGACAGGGTTGCCGCCAGGGGCTTTTCCATGATGATGTGCTTGCCCGCCGCCAGCACTTCCACGCCGATGCCGTGGTGGAAGCCGGTGGGGGCGGCGATCTGCACTGCGTCCACGCGATCCAGCACGTCTGCCAGGGAAGGCACCCAGGCGGTGCCGAATTTTTCAGCGATTTCGCGGCCCCTGGCCTCACTGGGGTCCACCACCGCCACCAGCTCCGCGCGCTCCGAAGCCGCGGCGATGCGGGCATGATGCTGCCCCAGACTTCCCACTCCCGAAACGGCCACCCGCAGCTTAGACATGGAATTCCTTTCACAAGGGAAGTCTTTATCTTAGCGATTCAAAGGGGCATGATGAGGAGACCCTCACAATAGGAGGCATTGATGCGCCCCGCCCTTTTCTTCTCGGCCCTGTGTCTGTCCCTGGCGTCTGGAGCCCTCTGGAGCGCGCCGCCCGCCGCATCGGGAGATCCCTTGAAGGCCTCCACCTTCGAAGGCCTGGCCCTGCGCAACCTCGGCCCTGCGATCACCTCGGGGCGCATCGGCGATCTGGCCATCGACCCGACGCACCCCGATACCTGGTACGCCGCGGTGGCTTCGGGCGGCGTGTGGAAGACCGTGAACGGGGGCATCACCTGGGCGCCCATCTTCGATGGCGAGGCGTCCTATTCCATCGGCTGCATCACCCTCGACCCCAAACGTTCCCTCACGGTGTGGGTAGGCACCGGCGAGAACAACAGCCAGCGTTCCGTGGGCTACGGCGACGGCGTGTACAAATCCGAGGACGGCGGCAAGAACTGGAAGGCCATGGGCCTGAAGACCTCGGAGCACATCGCCAAGATCCTCATCGATCCCAGGGATTCCAATGTGGTGTACGCCGCCGCTCAAGGCCCCCTGTGGAAGGCGGGCGGCGAGCGGGGCCTCTACAAGAGCACCGATGGCGGTGAAACGTGGAAGCCCGTGCTGACCGTTTCGGAGCATACGGGCGTGACCGATGTGCTCATGGACCCTCGCAATGCCGATGTGCTGCTGGCGGCCACGTACCAGCGGCGTCGGCATGTGTGGACCCTCATCAACGGAGGCCCTGAATCGGGCCTTCAGCGCTCCACCGATGGCGGCAAGACCTGGAAGAAGATCACCCAAGGTCTTCCCAAGGAGGACATGGGCCGCATCGGCCTGGCCTACGCGCCTTCCCGTCCCGACACCATGTACGCCATCGTGGAGGCCGCCAACAAGTCGGGCGGCTTCTACCGCTCCACCGATGGGGGACTGACCTGGGAACGGCGAAGCGACTATGTTTCCAGCAGCCCCCAGTACTATCAGGAGCTGGTGGTGGATCCTTACAATCCCGACCGGGTGTACTCCCTGGACACCTGGCTGCACGTGAGCGAGGACGGCGGCAAGACCTTCCAGCGCCTGGGCGAGAAGAAGAAGCACGTGGATAACCACGCCCTTTGGATCGACTCCGCGAACACCGATCATCTGATCGCGGGCTGCGATGGCGGCATCTACGAAACCCGCGACCGCGGCCAGCATTGGGAGTTCAAGCCCAATCTGCCGGTGGCGCAGTTCTACCGGGTCAGCACCGACCGGTCGAAACCCTTCTACTACGTCTATGGCGGCACCCAGGACAACAACAGCCTGGGCGGCCCCAGCCGCACGCGCTCCAAGGAGGGCATCGCCAACCAGGACTGGTTCTTCACCCAAGGCGGTGACGGTTTCTATTCCAAAGTGGATCCCACCGATCCCAACACCGTGTACGCCGAGGCTCAGTACGGCGATCTGATCCGCTACCAGCGCACCACGGGCGAGACCGTGGACATTCAGCCCCAGGCGCTGCCCGGCGAGGCCCCCTTGCGCTGGAACTGGGATGCGCCGCTCATCATCAGCCCCCATGCGCCCCAGCGGTTGTACTTCGCCGCGCAGAAAGTGTTCCGCAGCGATGATCGCGGGAATTCATGGAAGGCTGTGAGCCCCGATCTATCGCGAGGCCTCGACCGCCACAAGCTGCTGGTGATGGGCCAACAATGGAGCCTCGACGCGGTGGCGCGCCACACCTCCACCTCCGTGTTCGGCAACATCACGGCCCTGGCGGAATCGCCCAAGGCGGAAGGCCTGCTCTACGTGGGCACCGACGATGGCCTGCTTCAGGTGAGCGAGAACGGGGGCCAGCAATGGCGGCGCGTGGAACGATTCCCCGGCGTGCCCGACATGGCCTACGTGTCGCGGGTGGAGCCTTCGCCCCACGACGCCAACGTGGTGTACGTGGCCTTCGATCATCACAAGATGGGCGACTTCAAGCCCTACCTGCTGCGAAGCCGCGATCGCGGACGCACCTTCGAGAACGTGGCCGGCAACCTGCCGGAACGCGGCTCCGTGCGTGCGGTGGTGGAAGATCCCGCCAAGCCCGGCCTGCTCTTTGCCGGAACCGAGTTCGGTCTCTTCTTCAGCCTCGACGAAGGGCGACGCTGGACCCAGCTCAAGGGCCACGTGCCGCCCATTCCCGTGATGGATCTGGAAATCCAGGCGCGGGAAGGGGATCTCGTGGCCGCCACCTTTGGCCGAGGCATCCTGGTGCTGGACGATCTCACGCCCCTGCGCCAGCTCACGCCCCAGGCCCTCGAACAACCCGGCCTGCTCTTCACGCCGCGCCGCGCGGATCTCTACACCCCCGCCCATTCGGGAGGTTCATTCGGCGCTTCGTTCTTCACGGCGCCCAATCCGCCCTTCGGCGCGGTGTTCACCTACTACCTGAAGAACGATGCCCAGAGCCTCGCCAAGGCCCGCCGCAAGGCCGAGAAAGGGGCCGACAACCCGCCCACCCCCACGTGGGAGGCGCTGCGGGCCGAGGCCCTGGAGGAAGAACCCACGGCCATCCTCACCATCACCGATGAGGCGGGCGAGCCGGTGCGGCGCATCACGGGACCGGCCAAGGCGGGCATGCACCGGGTGGCCTGGGACCTGCGCCATCCTTCCACCCACCCTGTTTCCCTGAAGACCCGGGAACGCGATCCCTGGGAAACGGGCGAAAGCGGCCCTTTCGCAGCGCCCGGCACGTACCGCGTGAGCCTGGCCCTGCGCGCCCAAGGCACGACCACCTCGCTCGGCGAGCCGCAAACCTTCCAGGTGCTCCCCCTGGGCGTGGACCATCTCAGCGCCGAGGTGCAGCGCTTCCACAAGGACGTGGCGCGACTCCAGCGGGCGGTGGCCGGTAGCGAAAAAGTGGTGGAGGAAGCCGAAGGGCGGCTGAAGCATCTCCGCAAAGCCTTGCTGGAAACGCCGAAGGCGGGGCCTGAAGCCACCACCAAGCTCAATGAACTGGCCGCACGGCTGGACGGGCTCAAGACCGAACTCAGTGGCGATGCCCTCAAGGCCAAGTACCAGGAAGCCACGGTACCGGCCATCTCGGAGCGGCTGGATCGCCTCACCCAGAGCGCCTGGACGGTCACCGAAGCCCCCACCCAGAGTCAGCGCCAAGCCTTTGAAACCTGCGCCACGGCCTTTGAAAACCTCCTGCCCAGGCTGCGCGCCCTGATCGAGCAGGATCTCAAGGCCTTCGAAGGCACCCTGGAAGCGCAGGGAGCGCCCTGGACCCCAGGACGCATGCCGATCTGGACCCGCTGAGACGAACCTTTTCTATTTGCCCAACGTCTTCAGGAATGCGGCCAACGCCTCCGGGTAGAGCCGCATTTCCTCGGCGTACACGCGCTGCTGAAGCGTTTCGGGAGTATCCCCCGGAAGGACAGGGACGAGGCCTTGCGCCAGGATGCGGCCGTGGTCGTATTCGTTGTCCACCAAGTGAATGGTGCAGGCCGACTGGCGCTCTCCCGCCGCCAGCACGGCCTCGTGCACATGGTGCCCGTACATGCCCGGGCCGCCGAAGCGAGGCAGCGGGCCGGGATGGATGTTCAGGATGCGGCCTTCCCAGGAGGGCCGCACCACCAGCTTCTTGAGCCAACCGCACAGGCAGATGATCTGCGCCCCGGCAGCTTCTGCGAGCTCCAGACAGGCCTGGGAATAGGCCTCGTCGCTGGGATAGTCCTTGCGAACCCGCACCTGCACCGGCAGCCCCTGCGCCTCCAGCCGAGCGATGCCCAGGGCCTTGGAATGGCTGCAAACCGCGATCACCGGTTCGCCGGGCACGCGCCCCTGGCGGCAGGCCTCGAGCAGATTCAAGGCGTTGCCGCCGGTGCCGGAGATGAAGAGGGCCAGCTTGGTCATCGATCCGCCAGAAAGGTATGAGGGGCCACGCCGGTCCGCGTCTCGAACTGCTCGCCCAGGCTGGGCACGCCCGAGGTGGCCTCGTCCAGATAGAACGTCTCCACGCGATGCATCGGGTAGAAGCGCGTAGAGAGGGACACGGACTCGCCCTGGCCCTGCCGCACGAGGCTCAGGATCTCCTCCCAGGGATTGAGATCCACTCCCCTCAGAGCCACGCCTGCGGCTTCCAGCCCCAAGAGTCGCCCCCAAAGGCGCTCTCTGGGTTCGCGCAGCACCAGCACCACGCATTGGCCTGTTTCGAAGGGAAGAGAAAGGCTCACGGTCGCTCCTGTTTCAGTATTATCCCTTCCTTCCGTTCAGACGCATCGTATGATGGGCCTCTGGAGGGGTTCGTGGACTGCACCACTCAGATCGAAGGAACCAAGCACACCCTGATCTTCACGGGCCGCTTCGGCTTCGATGCCGGACAGTTCTTCAAGATCGAAGTGCGGAACCAACTTCGGGAGGATGCCCTCACAGAACTCCATCTGGATCTGAGCGGCATCACGTCCATGGAGCCCAGCGCCCTGGGCCTGCTGCTCCTGCTGAAGGAGCAGGCCGACGTGAAGGGCGTGAAATTGGTGCTGAAGCGGCCCTCCGAAGCGGTGCGCCTGCACTTCAATCGCGTGCGCTTCGATACCATTTTCGAGATCCAGCCCTGACATGCCCGATCCCATCGAGATCGCGCCGGGCATCGTGGTTCCTGCGGAAGCCCTGGCGGTGAAGGCGGTGCGCTCGGGAGGTCCCGGCGGTCAGAACGTCAACAAAGTTTCTTCCAAGATCGAACTGCGCATCCGGCTGGAAGGCATTCAAGGCTTGACTCCCGAAGCGCTGGATCGATTGAGGCACGCGGTGCGAAACCGCCTGGACGCTGAAGGCCGCTGGATCATCCTCAGCGACAAGACCCGCGACCAGCTCAAGAACCTTGAAGACGCCCGTGCCAAGGCGGTACAGACCATCGCCGAAGCTTTGGTACCGCCCGTTCCCCGACGGGCGACTCGCCCAACCAAAGCCTCGAAAACACGCCGTCTCGAAGGCAAGCGCATCGCCGGAGAAAAGAAACGGATGCGCCGGAAAGACTACGAGTAGGCAAGAAGCCTTTTCCTACATCTCAAGGTAGGTGTGCATCTTCCGCTGCTGTGACAGCAGGGCTTTCAGGGCTTCGGAAGCATCGTTGCGGGGGCGCTTCAGTTTGCGGGCCGGTTCTTCGATGAGCTGATCGGGATCGTAATGGACGGTGCGGAGCATGTCATCGATGGTCTGGGCGGGGACGATCTGCTGGATGCGGAAATCCTCATCCTCGTGAACGATGATGTGCGCTTCGTTGGGACTCCCGAACAGGTTGTGCCGCATGCCAAGCGTGTCCTGATAGGCGCCCGTGAGGAAGAACGCGATGTAGTACGGTTCCCCGGGTTTGGGCTCGTGCAGGGGCAATTCTTCGCGCACATCCTTAAGGTCGATGAACTTGTCCACGGTGCCATCGCTATCGCACGTGATGTCGCAGAGGGTCGTGGAGAGCGTGGGCTTCTCCTTCAGCCGATGGATGGGCATGGCCGGGAACAACTGATCGATGGCCCAATGATCGGGCATGGACTGGAACACGCTGAAATTGGCGATGAGCTTGTCGGCGAGGCTCTTGTGCAGATCCTGGAATTCTTCGGGAATGTACTTCAGGGATTTGGAACCGAGGATGCGGGAAAGCTTGCGGCACACTTCCCAGAAAATGGTTTCGCCCTTGGAGCGATCTTCCAGGCTCAGGTAGCCGAGGTTGAACAGGGTGAGCAGTTCATCCTTCTGCGTGATGGCGTCGTGGTACATCTCCGAAAAGTTCTTCACGGAGATGGCATCGCGGGTATAGGCCAGATCCTTGAGGATCTGCGGTTCCTTGCCCGTGAGGGTGACGCTGTACTTGGAATAGGTGGTGTCGATGAGGCCGATGACATCGGCCACCACCACCTGGTGATAGGCCACCACCGCACGCCCGGATTCGCTGAGGAGATCGGGCATGGGCACCTGTTCCTGGGTGCAGATGTCCTTGGTGGTCCACACCACGTCGGACGCGTATTCCTGAACGGTGTAGTTCATGGAGCTGCTGAAGGTGGTCTTGCTGCCGTCGTAATCCACACCGAGGCCGCCGCCCACGTTGAGGTACTGCAACGGCACGCCCATCTTGCGGATCTTGGCGTAGAGGCGGGTGGCTTCCTTGAGGGCGGCTTTCACGCGGCGAATATCGGTGATCTGGCTGCCGATGTGGAAGTGCAGTTCGATGATGCTGTCGAGCATGCCGCGCTTCTGGAGCACTTCGATGGCGTCGAGGATTTCGCGGGTGGTGAGGCCGAATTTCGCGTGATCGCCCGCGCTGGATTCCCATTTCCCGGCGCCGGGCGCGCTCAGTTTCGCCCGCAGTCCGATGAGAGGCTCCACCTTCAATTCCTTGGCGACCTTGAGGATCAGCGGCAGTTCCGTCATCTTTTCGACGGTAATGAGCACCTTGCGACCACTCTTGCGCGCCAGCAGCGCCATGCGGATGAAGCTTTCGTCCTTGTAGCCGTTGCAGAGGATCAGCGCCTCTTCATGCAGGTTCATGGAAAGGGCGATCATCAATTCAGGCTTGGAGCCCGCTTCCAGGCCGTAGCGGTACTTGTAGCCCGCCTTCACGATCTGATCGACCACTTCCTTCATCTGATTGGTCTTCACCGGGAACACGCCCTGGTAGTCGCCCTCGTAGCCATACTCTTTGATGGCCTTGCGGAAGGCCTCGTTGATGGTCTGCACGCGATGGGAAAGGATCTGCGGGAAGCGCAGCAGCAACGGGGTTCGTACGCCCTTTTTCTGCAGATGTTGCACGATCTCGTACACATCGGCGCAGAGGTTTTCATCCTGCGTCGGATAGACCTCCAGATGCCCCTTGCTGTTGATCCCGAAATAACTGTTGCCCCATTCCTTCACGCCATAGAGTTCCGACGCGTCTTGGATGGTGAAGGGTTTCATCGCCATGGAAAGGTTCTCCCGAAATCAGACCTGAAGCCCCGTTATAAGGAAAAAGAGCACGTTAATCCAATGAATTGTGCGATGGTCCCAAAATGCGCCGCAAGGTGACGATCCAGTGACGATGGCGAACCCGTCGCAGGGCGGTACCGCGGGTGAGCTTCTGCCATTGGGCCACTCCCATGACCAGCTGTTCCGCAGGCCGCGTATGCAGGGGGCTGTCGCCGCCCCAAAGGCAGGGATCTCCCCAGAGCGGCGCCCGGTTCCAGGGGCATACCTCCTGGCACACGTCGCAACCCGCCGCCCAGCGGCTCCGGCTCATGGCCTCGCGCACGTCCAAGGGCGGCTCCCGCTCTGTTTCCAGGTTGTACGTGGTGAGGCAGCGAGCCGGATCGAGTCGGAAGGGCTCAAGAGCCTGCGTAGGACAGGCGTCGATGCAAGCGGTGCAGGCTCCGCAGCGATCTCCTTCAAAGGGTGAATCCGGCGGCAACGCCACATCCAGCAGCAGCACGCCCAGAAAGCCCCAGCTGCCCTCCTTCCCGGCAATGAGCAGGGTGTGCTTGCCCTTCCAGCCGAGCCCCGCACGCACCGCCAAATCCCGCTCCGGCAGCGGTACGGTATCCACGCACACCCGCCCCTGGAGCGCGGGAATCCGTTCCTGGGCCAGGGCCAGAAGGCCCTTCAGTCGAGCTTTCAGCAGCTGGTGGTAGTCCCGACCCCATAGGTAGCGGCTCAGCTTCAAGCTGCCCGGCGTTGCGCCGGGAACGGCCTCGGGGCGGGCATAGGGAAGAAAGGCCACCACGGCGGTGCGGGCGTTTTCCAGCCAGTGGCTCGGCTCCAGAGCGCCCGTCTGATCCAAGTAAGGGAAAAGCTCCCGGCCTCCCTGCTCCAGCCATGCCTGCCGCTTTTCGCCTTCCAGCGGTTCGCAGGAGGCAAAGGCGATTCTCGGCAGGCCCATCCCCTGGGCCGCTTCCCGCAACCAGGTTTTGAGGTCCGAAGTGGGCTGTGCCAAGGGCGCGACTCCCGTATGCTGATGCTGAACGCCTTCCAACCCATGATTCCACCATGGAGCTTCCATGGAAGTCCTGACTCTCGAACTCCTCGACGTAACCGTTTCCCAGGCGCTGCGGGAAATCCGCGATGCCCTGGAGCGCCATCCTGGCTTGGCCCTGCGCCTGGTCCTAGGCCCAGACCCCATGCTGCGCACCAACGTGGAGAAACTGCTGGAGCGCCAAGGCCGCACCGCCACCGTCCGCCGCACAGGCCGGGACTGGACGCTGGACGTGCCGCCGGGCGCCGCAACCCCGACAGCAATCACTCCCGCACCGGCGCCGACACCGCTTCCTCCGCCCATAAAACCCGTCCTGCTGCTGCGCTCGGCCTTCACCCCTGGCGACCGCGCCCTGGGGCGCCAACTGCTGCTGGAAACGCTGCGCGCCATGGATCCTGCCACGCCCTGGCTGGCTCTGGCCCATGATGCCTTGGATCTCCTGGACGATCCCAGTGCCCTGGCCGTGCTGAAAGAACTGGAAGGCAAGGGCCTTTCCATCCGCCTGTCGAAAGCGACCCTGGCCTACGCTGGCCGTGGGGTCACGCCCTTCCCGGCCATGGACGATGCTCTATGGCAGAAAGCCATGACCTCGGGGAATCTCGTGGTGCTTTAGCTCTGGTAGGTTGATAAGTGCTCGGACTTTCGTCATGAACCTTCCCAATCTCCTCACCCTCATCCGCATCCTGCTGGTCCCCATCCTCGTGGTGGTCCTGATGACGCGGGTGCAGCACCACCAGATCATCGGCGCGGTGGTGTTCTGGGCGGCTTCCATCACCGATTTCTACGATGGCTACTTGGCCCGCAAGTATCGCCAGATTACGGTGCTGGGCAAGCTGCTCGATCCCCTGGCGGACAAGCTCCTCATCGCGGCGGCCCTCATCTCCCTCATCGAACTGAACAAGACCCCGGCCTGGATGGTGTTCATCATCCTGGCGCGGGAGATGGCCATCACGGGTCTGCGCGGCCTCGCCAGCGAAGAAGGCATCACCATTCCCGCCGACTGGATCGGGAAATGGAAGCTGGGCGCCCAGATCGCCGCCATTTCCTGCCTCATCTTCGGCCCGGTGCTCGACGGCTGGCTCTACCTCTGGACGGGACTGCCCGTGTTCCATCAATGGAGCGTGGCCATGTTCTTCCGGGGTGCCCTGAACACCCATGAACCCTGGGGCCTTTTCGTGGGCTTCGGCCAGATCCTGATGTGGGTTTCGCTCATCCTGGCCATCTGGAGCGCCATCGTCTATTTCATGACCTTCTGGCGCAAGGTTGGATCGCGCATCCTCACCGGAACGGGCCGTCTCACCGGTGAAGATTCCTCCGAGCATCGGCCATGAACTTCCGGAAATACCTCCTTGCGGGCCTCATCACGCTGCTGCCGCTGGTGGTCACGCTCTGGCTGCTGAAAAGCATTCTCTCGGCGCTCATCGATGTCTTTCGCGCGCCCTTGTTCTGGCTGGCCGAGGTCATGCATCTGCCAGTGCCGCCCTGGTGGATGCTGGCGCTCTTCTCCGGCATCGCCACGCTGCTGCTGCTGTTCGGCGCAGGGGTGCTGGTCGGCAACTTCCTGGGTCGGCAACTGCTGGATTGGCTCGACGAGCTGATGCTGATGATTCCTGGCATCAAGGGCATCTATGGAGCCACCAAGCAGGTGCTGGGCGCCATCCAGAGCGGCCAGGGCGGCAGCTTCAAGGAAGTGGTGGTGGTGGAATGGCCTCATCCAGGGTCGTACACCCTGGGCTTCCTGGCGCGTCGGGATTGCAGCTGGGCCGTTCCCGGCGGGGAATCCATGGTGGCGGTCTACATTCCCACCGCTCCCAATCCCACGTCAGGCTACGTGATCATGCTGGAGGAAAGCCGGGTTCGTCCCGTGGATATCCGCCCGGAACAGGCTTTCACCTGGGCCGTGAGCGGCGGCGTGGTGGCCCCCCTTCCCTCTGCACTGGCGGAAAAGCCGTGAGCGGCCTCGACGGCAAAACCATTCTGGTCTCCGGCGCGGGCAGTGGTCTGGGACGCGCCGCCGCACGGCTGTTCGCCCAGCAGGGCGCGAAGCTGGTACTGCTGGGACGCCGTGCTGAACCGCTGCGCGAAACGCTCTCGGACGCTTCCATCGCGACCCTGGATCACAGCGACGAAACCGCCGTGGCCGCCTTTGCCCAGAGCTGCCCACCTTTGGACGGCATGTTCCTGGCGGCGGGGCAACTGCTCACGGGCAGCGTGGAATCCACTCCCACCGAGGCTTTCGACGCCATGCTTCGCGCCAATCTTCGGGGCCCCTGGCTGCTCTGCCACCACCTGGGGCCGCGCCTGAATCCTGGCGCCAGTGTGGTGCTGGTGGGTTCCAACATCGCGCTGCGGGCCATTCCCGATTCCGCGGCCTATTCCGTATCAAAGGCCGCTGTGCACATGCTGGGCCAGGTGCTGGCCCTGGAATGGGCGCCGCGAAACATCCGCTGCAACGCCATCGCGCCCGGCCCCATCCACACGCCCATGCTGGAGGCCCGCCTGGCCCAAAGCCCCGACCCAGCCGGAGATCTGGCTCGCCTGAGCCGCGTCAACCCGCTGCAGCGGCTAGGCCACGAAAACGAAGTGGCCCATCTGGCGGCCCATCTTCTCTCCGATGAAAGCACCTGGACCACCGGCACCATCATCCCCATCGATGGCGGGGCGGCGGCGGTGTACTGAGCCTAACGGCCCGGAACCTCCACCTTCACTTCCACGGCAGGTTTCTCCTTGGAAACAGGCCCGGCCGCAGCTTCTTCCACCACCTGTTCCACGCCCAAGCGGCGCAGTTCCTCGGCGATTGCCCTGGTCCGCGACCCATTCAGGCTGGCAACCTCTCCGGGAAAGGGCCCCGCGGTAAGGGTCCAGCGAGCGGCCTTGTCGGTGCGCTGCACCCATGTTTTCAATTTCTGCTGGCCGCCGGGCGACAACGCGGCCTGCCCTTTGAGAAAAAAGATCGTATCCGTGAAAAGGCGCGTGGGCGGCGGGGCCTTCACCGGAGCCGCCTTGACCGGAGAGGGCTTGATGGCCGTCACCTTGGAGGGAACCGTCGGGGATACGGATCCTTTGCCTGATGCAGGCTTGGCCGTGGCGACGCCCTCCAGCCATACGCTGTCCCCCTTCAAGGGATAGGTGTCGCCTCGCTGCACGAGCTTGGCCAGAAGATGATCCGCCTCAATGCGAAGCACTTCGAGGGTGCCTGGATTCAGGGTGCTTTGGGCCCGTTTCAAGACCATGCGCTGCCCCACCTTGGGCTTGGCCGGAAGGCCTTCCAGTCGGTAGAGCCGCTCGCTTTCGCCCGGCTCCTCGTACGGCGGAAGGCCCTGCCGCACCACGCGGGTGATTCGCCAAGGCACCTCGGCGCTGAACCCCAGGCTGGAACAGAGAAGGACCAAGAAAACCGTACGCATGTTCCCTTCATCGGCCTGACTCCCAGGAATCCTGAGGAAGGCACGGCATGGCACTAAATGCCAAGGGAGCGCAGCACCGCGCTCCCCTGAATAATCTGTGGAGTCGAGGCCGCCCGTATCCGCGCAGCCTCGTGGAATGGGCTACAGCTTGGCCAGCACTTCTTCCAAAGCCTTTTCGGCGTCGGCGGGCAGCTTGTCGGCGCCACCCAGCTCGGTTTCCCGGCTCTTCACGAAGCCCAGGCGATCGGCCATGCGCTTCTTGAACTCGCTGCGGTAGGCTTCCTGGCCCAGATCCGCAGGGAACCCCGGCCAATCGAGAATCTTCAGATCCTCGAAGGGCTTCCAAGGCTTGAATTCGGCCTTGCCTTCCACGATGGCTTCCAGGATGCCCAGCGTATCGGCGGGCTGCACCTTCTTGCCCATGAAGGCGCCCGTGTTGAGCACGTAGCAGGCCACCCCGTCGGCAATGAGCGCCTTGAAACGCTCGTAATCCACCGCCAGGGGATAGGTGCGGAAGGGATTGGCGTACGGTTCCACCACTAGCGCGTTGGGATCCACGCCGGGAGCCAGTCTTTCCGCCGAGGTGCGCTTGGTGGCGAGGGTGGCGCCGAACACGGAGCCCAGGCTCGGGCCTTCCAGCTTCAGCACGGGCGGCAGGGTTTCATCCTTCATGAGCCAGAAGATGGCGTTGATGGGCTCGTCGATGCGATCCACGCGGTTGGGCGACCACAGACGACTCTTCACGGCCCGGCCGTTGCCGTTGCGCAGGTCCTCGCTCACCACCCGCACCTTGCCGTCGGGATAGCGCGTGGCGCCGTTGTTCTGGAGGGTGAGGATGAATTTGTTGTCCTCGCAATCCATCGGGTAGTCCTGGGTCTTGTCGAAGTAGGCCGGTTCCAGGGCGATGGAGTACTTGTCCTTCACGTTGATGATGAAGGCATCGTCATGCACCACGGTGATGTCGTACTTCTCGCCGTGACGGGCATGGGTGATGGTGGACTTGCCGGAGCCGGAAAGCCCGAAGACCGCAGCCACGTAGGCTTTTCCGCCGGGCAGGCTGTAGCGCTTCATGCCGCCGTGGCAGCAGGCGTAACCATGTCGCGCCGCCATGCCCCAGGCCAATGTGAGCGTGCCCTTCTTGTGCTCGCCAAAGTAGCGCATGCCCAGAAGCGCCAGGGTGTTGTGCTCGGGATCGAAGAAGCTCAGGCCCATGGGATGTTCGGGATGAGTCCAGTCGGGATCGGAGAACACCAGGATGTCGCCTTCGGGATAGCACTTGGACTCGGCGTAGCGCGCGGCGTACACCTCGTTCCACCACTGGAAGTTCAGCAGCCAGCTGTAGAGGATGTTGGCGTGGTCTTCGGGAATCACGAGCCGAGCCTTCACCATGAAATCTTCGTCCAGCCCCACTACGGCCTGCGCGGTGATGAGCTTGCGCTTGCGCGTCTGATAGATGGCTTCCACCAGCTTGTTGTAGAGATCGCCCTTGTCCACGCCGGGCCAGCCGAGGATCTTGCGCGCGGCGGCCGCACGGCCCGACACGGCGCCGTCGTTCATGAGCAGCACCTTGGCGCCCTCAGGCAGACCGATCACTTCGGGCCGATGCACTTCCATGCCATCCAGAATCACGGTGCCGGGCGCCTGGGCCGCCAACCGATAGGCTTCGGAAAGAGCGCTGACGGGCCGCACGTTGTTGCCGTAGAACGCGGTCTCTACCGTCGTGCGGATCTGCGAAGCGATCTTCTTGAACGCGTCCTTGCCTGGATAGGCGCCGTGAGTGGCCATTTGGTAGCTCCTCTGAAAACGAGTTTGACCAACCAATTCGGGCCGTCTGGCCCTTTTCGCCGCAAAAGAAAAGGCTCGCTGCGACGTGGGTCGGGGATAGCCTCCATCTTAGCGAGAAACCCGATGCGGGGCCGCAACAGGTTCCCATCCTCGTGTCAGAGGGCCTTTAGGCGGCCTGTCTCGTTTCGTGGCATGATTGTGACGAAAGGGGGGTTTCGTTGTGCCGATGACCGACGTGTGCGTGATCCTCACCACCTGTGGCAGTGAGGAAACCGCCCTGACCATTGCCGCCGCTCTGGTGGATCAGCGCCTCGCGGCCTGCGTGAACATCCATCCCTCCGTGAAGAGCTACTACCACTACCGCGGCAGCACGCACTTCGACGAGGAAGTGATGCTCACCATCAAGACCACCAAGAACCGCTTCGAGAGTGTCTCCCAGACCATCACCCAGCTTCATACGTACGAAGTGCCGGAAATCGTGATGTTCCCCGTGGCCGCAGGATCGCCTGACTTCCTCGAATGGGTGCACCAGTCCGTCGACTGAAGGCCCGAGCGATGTCCGCGTCACCCTCAATCAATGAACCTCAAACCAACAGGAGCGAAGGATGGAACAGACCCTGACCGGAGATTTCCTGAGAGTGGTGGAACAGGCGGCCATCGCCTGCGCCCGCAGCATCGGTCACGGCGACCGGAAGCACAGCGATTTCCTGGCGGTGGAAGCCATGCGCCAGGCTATGGAGACCATCCAGATGGATGGCACCATCGTCATCGGCGAAGGAGAGCGCGACGAAGCGCCCATGCTCTACGTGGGCGAAAAAGTCGGAATGGGCATGGGCTTTCCCTCCATTGACATCGCCGTGGATCCGCTGGAAGGCACCAACCTCTGCGCCACCGGCGCACCCAACGCCATCGCCGTGCTGGCGGCCTCCGAAAAGGGCGGCCTGCTGCATGCTCCCGATCTCTACATGGACAAGCTGGTGGTGGGCCCTACCTCCAAAGGCAAAGTGAGCCTGGATGCCGAAGTGGGTGACAACCTCAACGAGATCGCCAAGGCCCTGCACCGCAAGGTGCAGGACATCACCGTGGTGGTGATGGATCGTCCGCGCCACGAAAAGCTCATCGCCGATATCCGCAAGACCGGCGCCCGCATTGAGCTTATCGGCGATGGCGACCTCAGCGCGGCCATCTCCGCCGCCGTGAGCGGCACCGGTGTTCATGCGGTCATGGGCATCGGCGGCGCGCCCGAAGGCGTGCTTTCCGCCGCCGCGCTGAAGTGCCTCAACGGCGAGATCCAAGGACGCCTGAAGGTGGATTCCAACACCGCTTCCCGGGAAAAGGCCGAAGCCATGGGCGTGGATTTCAACCGGATCTACACCACCAACGATCTGGCCCCCGGCGAACACATCATCTTCGCCGCCAGCGGCGTTACCAACGGCAACCTCCTCAAGGGCGCCCGCTTCTTCGGCGACGGTGTCCGCACCAGCAGCCTCATCCTCAACTACAATCCCCGCCGCGTGCGATTCGTGGACACCGTGCACGTGGATGCCGGCGATCACATCGCCATCCGGTTCTAGGACCAAACGCGAATAACCCGCCGAACGGCTCTCTTCGATTGCAAGAGGCTTTTCGGCGGGTTGTTCTATCCGTCAAGGGATTGCGTCAGAACGGTCCATTCGTGGTCACGACCTTGGTCTCGATTCTTGTTTGAGTCATGACCTCGGCTTTATAGGACCACGCGCCATAGCTGCCTACGGGCTGATCGGGTGCCCCTCGATAGCTCCACTGAACGATGATGAAAGCGTCGTAATCGAACAAGGTCTTGTCTCCCGAGAGACACCTGAATTTCACAGGCCTTCCCTCTGGATCCTGGATCACCTGGATCATGCTTTCCCCTTGGGAGGGAAGGAATGGCGGGCGCTTGAGCCGAAGGCGGGTGACCGGAGCGGGGCGTTTGCCTAGCGTAAAAATCTGGATCCCCTCCGGAACCAAAACAGG
>JAJTBC010000141.1 GCA_021287085.1 Bacillota bacterium
CATGGTCAAGCCCGGCATCCACAACCTCGATCTCATCTGGCGCCTGCGCGAAGCCTGCCTGCTGCCCATCTGCAGCTACCACGTCTCCAGCGAATTCAGCGCCGTGAAGGCGGGCGAAAAACTGGGCTGGATCAATGGCGATCAGCTCATGTACGAGCAGCTCCTCAGCCTGCGCCGCGCCGGCTCCGACATGATCGTGACCTACGCCGGTCGCGAAGCCGTGCAAAAGGGCTGGGTGAAGTAAAACATTCACCCCGGAGGATGCGGAGAAAGGTGCTGTCTCCTATTCGCTAGGTCGAAGCCGTTGCCTGGACCCCACGAACCCTCCGATCTTGGCGCTCTTTCTCTTCTCCTCTGTGCCCGTTTTCTTTTCTCCGTGCCTTTGTGCCTCTGTGGTGAAATTTTTCGGCCTGCAACCAAAATTCCGCCGCGAATCCCGTACCTCCCTCGTGCCTCTTTTCAGGAACAATCATGAGCAATGAAACCCTGTTCACCGAAGCCGTGACGCACTTTCCCGGCGGTGTCTCAAGCCCCGTGCGGGCCTTCAAGTCCGTGGGCGGCACGCCGAAGTTCTTCAAGCGCGCCTGGGAAGCTTGGTTCGAGGACGAGGACGGCCGCACCTTTCTGGATCTCTGCATGTCCTGGGGTCCGCTGATCCTGGGCCACGCCCATCCCGATGTGCTGAGCGCCGTGGCCGAAGCCATGCAGGAAGGCCTCAGTTTCGGCGCGCCTTCCCGGCGGGAACTGGCCCTGGCGCGGCGCATCAAGGCCATGGTGCCCCACGTGGAAAAGATGCGCTTCGTGTCCAGCGGCACCGAGGCCGTCATGTCGGCGCTGCGGGCGGCGCGAGGCTTCACCAAGCGCGATCGCATCCTCAAGTTCGAAGGCTGCTACCACGGCCACAGCGATGCGCTGCTGGTGAAGGCCGGTTCGGGCCTGGCGACCTTCGGCGAACCCACCAGCGCAGGCGTGCCCAAGAGCTTCGCGGATCTCACGCTGGTGGTGAGCCTCGACGATGCCGAAGGGCTGGAAAAGGCCTTCGCCAAGTACGGTGCGGAGTTGGCCGCAGCCATCATCGAGCCCGTACCTGCCAACAACGGCCTGCTGGTGCAAGATCAAAGCTTCCTCACTCGGCTGCGCGAGCTCTGCACGAAATACGGCACGGTGCTGATCTTCGACGAAGTGATCAGCGGCTTCCGCGTGGCCCCCGGCGGCGCGGCGCAGCGCTTGGGCATCACGCCCGATCTCGTCACCTTCGGCAAGATCATCGGCGGCGGCATGCCTGTGGGCCTCTACGGCGGCCGCAAGGACATCATGGGCGTGGTGAGCCCCGACGGTCCCGTGTACCAGGCGGGCACCCTCAGCGGCAATCCCGTGGCCATGGCGGCGGGCCTCGCCACTTTGGAGCGCTTGACGCCAGCCCTCTACGCGGAACTGGATGCCAAGGCCGAGCGCTGGGCCAAGGCCTTCGAACGCATTCCAGGCCTGCATGCGCCCCATTTCGGCAGCCTCGTGTGGCCTCTCTTCCAGTCGGGCGTCAAGCGCGCCGACCGCGTGGAATCCGGCGCCATCGTGCAGTTCAACCGCATGCACAAGCTGCTGCTGGATCAAGGCGTGTACCTGCCCCCTTCCGGCTACGAAGTGGCCTTCCTCTCCATCGCCCACGGCGACCGGGAATTGGCCCATTTCGAAAAGGCCGTGGAGGCCATCCAGCCCTCTTTCCAACCCGCGCAGTAACCCCACAGGAGCCACCATGACGCGCATCTACACCATCGGCCTCGAAAATCGCACCGAGAAGGAAGGAGCCTACCTGGTCGTTCAGGTGGCCCATCGCAACAGCGCCAAGGCGGAGCGCGTGGCGCGCAAGGAAGCGGGCCAGCGCGGCGGAAACTGGCGCGTGGTGCATCTCGCCGCGCGCCGCACGGGCCTCGCCATTCCCGAAGGGGAAGTGCTGGGCGCCAGCGGCCCTTTCACCTTCACGCTGGAACACGAGTAGTCATCGCTTAAGCCCATCGAGGTTTCCATGTCCCAACCCCTTCTTCGCGCCCTCCAGGGCGAAGTCCAGGCCGTGCCGCCGCTTTGGTTCATGCGTCAGGCGGGCCGCTTCCTGCCCGAATACCGCGCGCTGCGCGCCAAGGTGACCTTCGAGCAATTGCTCTACGATTCCGATCTGGCGGCGGAAGTCACCCTCCAGCCGGTGCGCCGCTTCCCGCAGCTGGATGGCGCCATCATCTTCAGCGATATCCTCGTGATCCTGGATGCGCTGGGATGTCAAGTCACCATCCCCGAAGGCGGACCACGCCTGGGCCGCACGCTGGATCAGATTCCCTTGGATCAGCCCTTGGACGAGCGCGTGTTCGAGCCGGTGCAAGCGGCCATCCGCAAGGTGAAGGCCCAGCTTCCGCCGCACGTAGCCATGCTCGGTTTTGCGGGCGCGCCCTGGACGTTGCTGGCCTACGGCCTCGAAGGCAAAGGCTCCAAAACGTGGTCCAGGGCCAAGGCCTTCCTTCACGCGGAACCCGTGAAGGCCATGGCCTGGCTGGATCGACTGGCGGATGCGGCGGCGCGATTGCTGAACCTGCACATCGAAGCGGGAGCCCAGGCGGTGCAGCTTTTCGATACCTGGGCCGGCGAATTGGATCCCCAGGATTACGCGCAGTTCAGCCTGCCCTCGGCCCATCGCGCGCTGGCCCAAGTGACCGCGGCGCCCACGCTCTTCTTCGCCCGCACGGGTTACCTGCCCCAGGCCCTGGAAACCATGCCCTGCCAGGGGCTCGCCGTGCCCTGGCAAGTGCCCATGGCCGAGGCTCGCCAGCGCTTCCCGCGCATGGCCCTGCAAGGGAACCTCGATCCCGTGTCCCTGCTGGCGGGCCCCGAAGTGGCCACCCGCAAAGCCCGGCAGATCGTGGAGGTCATGAAAGGCCATCCCCACGTCTTCAACCTCGGCCATGGCCTGCTGCCCGAAACGAACCCCGATACCCTGGCGGCGGTCATCGAGGTGGTGAAGGGGAAGTAGCGTCCTTCACCTGATCCAGCCCATCCACAGCGCCCCCAGCGTGGCGCTGCCGACGATCACCCAGAGCGTGAGTCCATGCAGGAAGGGCTTGATGCCCACCCTGGCGAGACTGGCGCGGGTGAGGCCCAGGCCCAGCAGGAAGAGCGTCAGCACGAGGGCGCGTTTGGCGAGCAGCGCCACCCCTTCGCCCAGGGGCTTCAGCACCGGAAAGAACGTCACCAACGCCGCCGCGAGCAGAAAGCCGAGAATGAACCAGGGCCGCTTGGCCTTCACGGGAGCGCCCGTGCTGGAGCCTTGCCGCGTCGCCCAAAAACCCACCGCCAACGTCACGGGCACGATCCACAACGCCCGCGCCAGTTTGGTGGTGGTGGCGATGACCAGGGCTTCGTTTCCGTAGCTGGAAGCCGCGCCCACCACGCTCGACGTATCGTGAATGGCCAGCGCCGACCAGAGTCCAAAGGCGTTCTGGGAAAGCTGCAGCGCATGGCCCACCAGCGGGAAGAGGACCAAGGCCAGGGCGTTGAGGAGGAACACCGTCGCCAGGGCCACGCTGGTTTCGTCTTCCTCCGCCCGCAGCACGGGCGCCACCGCCGCAATGGCGCTGCCGCCGCAGATGGCCGTACCCACGCTCACCAGCAGCGCCGTATGGGATCGGATCGCCCACAGCTTTCCCAACGCCATGCCCAGGGCCAAGGTCAGCGCGATGCCGACGAAAGTGAGGCCGAAGCCGTGCAGACCCACCACCGCCACGGTTTTGAGATTCATGGAGGCGCCCAGGCCGATCACCGACCACGCCAGCAGCTTCGGTGTCCACGTGCGGGTTTGGGCGGCGTAAGGATTGCCCAACGTCAGCGCCACCGCTACCCCAGCCAATAGCCCCACCCACGCGGGCCAGGCGTGCCAATGCAGAAAGGGCAGATCCGGCAAGAGACAACCGACACCGAGCACAAGGAGAAGCAAACGCACAGCCATGGGTTTCAGTCTGTCATGGAGGGAGGATTCGTACCCCGCACCTCGCCCGGTATCATGAACGTCCCTGGAGCTTTTTTTGAACCTCTACTTCGATCACAACGCCACCACACCGCCTTCCCCTGCGGTGATGGAGGCCATGGAAAAAGCCCTGCGGGAAAGCTGGGGCAACCCTTCCAGCGTTCACGCCCAGGGCCAACAAGCGCGGCGGGTGCTGGATCGCGCCCGGGAACGGGTGGCGGCTTTCCTGGGCGCTGAAGCCGACGAGATTCTCTTCACCAGCGGCGGCACCGAAGCCAACAACCACGCCCTGCGCGGCGCGGCGGCATGGAAGCCCGAAGGCGCCCTCGTCGTCGGCGCCATCGAACATTCCTCGGTGCTGGAACCTTGCGAAGCCTTGGCCCAGGAAGGCCGAACGGTGCGACGCCTGGAGGTGGATTCCCAGGGCCGTGTACAGGTGGATTCCGAGGCTCTGCAAGGGCCGCTGGCGGTGGTGTCCGTGATGCGGTGCAATCACGACGTGGGCACGCTGCAACCCGTGGCCGAAGTGGCCGCCTTCGCGAAAACCCGCGGAGCCATGGTTCACACCGATGCCGTGCAGGCCGCAGGCAAGGTGGCCCTGAACGTGAAGGCCCTAGGCGTGGATCTGCTTTCCCTCTCCGCTCACAAATTCCACGGGCCGAAAGGCGTCGGCGCGCTGTACGTGCGGCGCGGCCTGGCGCTTCCACCGCTGCTCCTGGGCGGCCCCCAGGAACGGCGCTGGCGCGCGGGCACCGAGAACGTGCCGGCCATCGCGGGAATGGCCGTGGCCTGCGAGGAGGCTGCAAATCATTTGGAGCAACGAACGCTTCGCCTGCGTTCATTGCGGGATCTGCTGGAGCGCGCCGTGCTCGAAACCGTTCCCGGTGCGCACATTCACGCGGCCGAGGCCGAACGCGCGCCGCACACCTCCATGATCCTGTTCGAAGGCGTTCGCGCCGAGGATCTGCTGTTGAACCTGGATCTGGAAGGCATCGCTGTGTCCATGGGCGCGGCCTGCCATTCCGAGAGCCGCAAGCCCAACCCCGTATTGCTGGCC
>JAJTBC010000151.1 GCA_021287085.1 Bacillota bacterium
ACGATCAACTCGATGCCCGCATCCAGGGCTTCGAGAATGGCATCGGCTGCGGCCACCGGGGGCACGAAGATCATGGTGGCGTTGGCGCCCGTGGCTTCCCGTGCGCCTTTCACGGTGTTGAACACGGGAAAGCCTTCGATCTCGGTGCCGCCCTTGCCCGGCGTCACACCGCCCACCACCTTAGTCCCGTAGTCCCGGCAGCCTTTGGCGTGGTAGAGGCCTTCGCGCCCGGTGATGCCCTGCACGATGAGCTTGGTTTCATTTCCGACGAGAACGGACATGGAAAACTCCTAGAAAATCACACCGAAAACAAACCCTATTTCACCGACGCCACGGCCTTCTGAGCGGCATCCTTGAGACCATCGGCCACCTGGAGGTTGAGGCCGCTTTCGCTGAGGATGCGCTTGCCCTCTTCCGCGTTGGTGCCTTCGAGGCGCACCACCACAGGCACCTTGATGCCGATCTCGCGCGCAGCATTGACGATGCCCGTGGCCACGATATCGCCGCGCATGATGCCGCCGAAGATGTTCACCAGCACGGCCTTCACGCTGGGATCCTGCAGGATGATGCGGAAGGCGTTCTTCACGGCATCCTCCGTGGCGCCGCCGCCCACGTCCAGGAAGTTGGCAGGTTCGCCGCCGTGGTACTTGATGATGTCCATGGTGGCCATGGCCAAGCCTGCGCCGTTCACCATGCAGCCGATGTTGCCGTCGAGCTTGATGAAGTTGAGGTTGAACTTGGAGGCTTCGATTTCCTCGGCGGCTTCTTCGTTGAGATCCCGGAGCGCCAGCACGTCGGGATGGCGGAACAGGGCGTTGTCGTCGAAGGCCATCTTGCAATCCAGGGCCACCACGTCGCCTTGCTTGGACAGGATCAAGGGATTGATCTCCACCATGGAGCAATCCTTTTCCACGAACAGCCGGTAGAGATTCATGAGGAAGGTCACGCCCTTCTTGAAGGCATCGCCTTCGAGGCCCAGCGCGAAGCAGATTTCCCGCGCCTGGAAACCCGTGAGGCCCAGCGCCGGATCGACGCTCACCTTCACGATCTTCTCCGGCGTGGCTTCGGCCACTTCTTCGATCTCCATGCCGCCTTCGGTGGAAGCCAACACCATGACGCGGCTGCTGCCCCGATCCACCAGCAGGCTGAGATACAGCTCCCGCTCGATGTCGGCGGGGCTGGAAAGAAACACGGTCTGCACCTTGCGGCCTTCCGGACCGGTCTGCTTGGTGACGAGCTGCATGCCCAGCATCTGCGTGAACAGCTCCGCCGCCTGTTCCGGGGTCTTGGCGAACTTCACGCCGCCGCCCTTGCCCCGGCCTCCCGCGTGGATCTGCGCCTTCACCACCGACTGGCCTCCGAATGCTTCAGTAATGCGGCGGGCGTCATCAGCGTTCTGGGCCACTCGCCCTTCGGGAATGGCGACCTGGTAGAGCTTTAGCAGTTCCTTCGCCTGGAATTCGTGGATATTCACGGGGGCCTCCTGGGGGTGCCGTCATGGATTAGGGAAAGTCTAACTACAGTCCATCGCCCATGTCCCGCTAGAATGCGGAAACGCGCCGTCTCGGAGCTTCCATGCCCCAGCTAGATCGCCTCCTCGCCCAAATCGTGATCCGCAGGGGCAAGTCCCTGCGGATGGACCCCGGCGCTCAGCCCATGTTGGAGATGGAGGATGGCCAAGAGGTGCCGATCCTGCCCAGTCCCGTGCCCTCCACGCTGCTGGATCACCTCGTGCGGGAAGTGCTGCCCAAGGATCAGGAAGCCCCTTTGATGGAACAGGGTCAGGCCATCTTCCTCTACAGCGCCAACGATCAAATTTTCCGCATAATCGCTCGGCAGGGCATCGAAGGTTTGAGCATGACGGTGGAACCCGCCCAGGCACTGGCCTCCGCAGCGCCTTCTCCGGCACTGGTTCCGGCTTCGGCTCCGCCCAAGGTTCAGCCTCCAACGCCCGTGTCTGTGCAGAGCGAGCTTCATCCCATGGCCGAAAAACTGTTGAGCGCGTTGATGGAGCGCAAGGGATCGGATCTCCACTGCACCTCGCTGGAAACGCCCCTGGTGCGGGTTCACGGCGACCTGAAGGAGATGGAGGAGTTCCCGATCCTCGGTCCCAAGGAACTGCGGGAAATCATGAAATCCATCGCGCCGCCTCTGGCCTGGGAGCATTACGAAACCCGCAACGATGCGGATTTCGCCTACGCCTATGAACGGGGCCATTGCCGGTTGCGCGTGAACTTCTTCGCGGATCGCCAAGGCCCGGGCATGGTCTGTCGTGTGATTCCCAGCGAGATCCCCGATCCCCACAAGCTGGGTCTGCCCGAACCCATCCAGCGGTTGGCGGATCTTCCCAAGGGCCTGGTACTGGTCACGGGTCCCACGGGCAGCGGCAAGTCCACCACCCTCGCAGCCATTCTGGATCTGGCCAACCGGCACCGCCACGATCACATCCTCACCATCGAAGACCCCATCGAATTCGTGCATCCCCGCAAGGGCTGCCTCGTGAATCAGCGGGAAGTGGGCACCCACACCGAGAGCTTCAAGACCGGCCTCCGGGCCGCGCTGCGCGAAGATCCCGATATCGTGCTGGTGGGTGAAATGCGCGATCTCGAAACCATTTCCATCGCCCTGGAAACCGCCGTCACCGGCCATCTGGTGTTCGGCACGCTGCACACCAGCAGCGCCGTGGGCACCGTCGACCGCATCGTGGATCAATTCCCGGCCGACCGTCAGCAGCAGATTCGCGTGATGCTCGCCGATGCTTGCAAGGCCGTGATCTGCCAGACTCTGCTCAAGCGCAAAGGCGGCGGGCGCGTGGCCGCCATGGAAAGCCTCTTCATCACGCCCGCCATCGCCAATTTGATCCGCGAGGGAAAGAACTTCCAGATCCCCAGCGCCATGCAGACCGGCCGCGCCTATGGCCAGAAGCTCATGACCGATGCCCTTGTGGAATTGGTGCAGACCGAGATCGTCGAGCCCAGCGAGGCCTACGCCAAATGCTCCGACCGGGAAGCTCTCATGGCCGGGTTCAAGCGCGTGGGCATCACCTGGGATCTGCGGCACGAAGAAAGGCCCGTGCTGCTGTAGCAGGATGGCCCAGAACACAGGAGGTTCCGGGCCATCGCGCCAATTTTTCGGAGCGCTAAAGCGTAGCCTTCAGCGCTTCGGCAAGGGCGGAACGCCCTTCGGCTTCATGGGCGGAACGGGGTTCTGAGCCAGCTTGTCCTGCAACAGCTTCAGGGCCGTTTCCAGTTGCCGATCTCGGCCTTCATAGGTTTCCTTGGGGAGATTCACCACGTCCACATCCGGGGTGACGCCCACGCCTTCCACCAACCAGGCACCGTCGGAGACACGGTACTGAGGCCATTCGGCGGCGCGCACCTGGCCCCCATCCACGAGGCGATTGGAATCCGTGAGCCACACGCCTGCCCCTGCCGTGCGACGCCCCACGAGCGTGCCCAGCTTCAGCGTCTGAACGCCTGCTGCGAAGGTCTCGCCATCGCTGTAGGTGTATTCATCCACCAGCACCACCAGATGGCCGCGGAAGGTCTGCTGCATGTTGGCGCCCAAGGGTCGCCCCTGATTGTCGGTCCAGAAAGCCCAGGCGCGGCGCAGCAGTTTTTCGATGACCCAGCTATCGATGTTGCCGCCGTTGTTGCGCCGCACGTCGATGATCAGGCCATCCCGTTCGAACTGGCCGTAGAAGTTCCGGGCGAACTCGCTGATGTCGCCCGGTCCCATCGCCCGAAGGTGCAGGTAGCCGATGCGCCCGCCGCTGGCTTCGTCCACTCTGCGCCGCAGGCCTTCTTCCCAATCCGTGTACCTCAGATGGGCTTGGCGATTGGCGTCCACCGCCGTCACCACCACGGGCTTGAGGGTCTCCGCGCCTCGTTTGAATTCCAGCCGCACCTGCTGGCCCGCCTTGTTGCGCAGCAGATCCGAAAGATCCCTCGCTTCCAGTACGGGACGCCCATTGACGCGAACCAGCACATCGCCTTCCTTCACGCTCATGCCGGGACCTGCCAGGGGCGAGGCTTCGGAAGGCAGTTCCCGCTCGGTGGCATAGATGCGGTCCAGGCGATAGCCATCCTTCACACGG
>JAJTBC010000152.1 GCA_021287085.1 Bacillota bacterium
CGCGCAAAGCTGCTACTCCAAAAGCGAGATCCGAGGTACCATGGCCTCTGGCGATCTTCTGCGGGCGTAGTTCAGTGGTAGAACGTCAGCTTCCCAAGCTGAATGTCGACGGTTCAATCCCGTTCGCCCGCTCCACTAAAATGGCCCCGCAAGGGGCCTTCGTTTTAAGCGATAAGGGATTGAATCGCAGCCAGGCTGAGGGGTAGGCGCCCACGAGGCCTTCCGGTGGAAAACACGACCTATGTGCGACCTACAACAAAACAGCCACCTTTGAGGGTGGCTGCATGTGCTTTGTGCTCTGGTGGTTCCTCTCGGACTCGAACCGAGGACCCTCTGATTAAGAGTCAGATGCTCTAACCAACTGAGCTAAGGAACCGTGGGCGTGATGCCCGGAAAGAAGAGTCTAGCGCGGTGGCGGCAGGATGCAAGGGAAAATGCGCGGCTACGATCCCGCTTCTTCCACCCACACCACTTCGCAGGAACCTGCGCCGCTGTCCAGGCGACTGAGGGAACTGACAAGGCTGTAGCCATCGGGTCTATCCACACGCACCAGCTTGCCTTTCAGATGGATCACTTCCCCTTCCCGGAATCCCAGCAAAATGCGTTTCACGCGATCGTTGGCGGGAATCATGTGCATGTTGGCGCTGTGAGCGGTGATCTGATCGGGAGGGATGGGCGGCGTGCTGCTGGTGCTCCAGTGGTACCAACGGTCGCTCTGGCTGATGTGGATAGCCTTCAGCACTGCGGAATCGGACATGGGGCCCCAGCCCAGGGCCAGATCCAGCGGGCAGAAATCCGAACCTGTGTCGAAGCGATAGCGCTCCCTGGAAAGCACTCGAGCCTGGATCTCGAAAGTCGCCAGGGCCGTCAAGCGCCATGTGCGCACCTGCCAGGATTCGTTGCCCGGTAGAAGCTCCTGAAGAGGTTCAGCGGGCGCCAACACGCCCGGAGGCTGTTTCATGGGTCGATCTAGCCAGAAGTAAAGCCCCACGGCCACCGCCAGTGCGAGGGCCACCAGCAGCCCCAGCCGCTCTCGCAGCCAGTCGCGCAACTCCTCCCAATCGGGCATGGTCAAAATCCCATGGCGGAGCGCACCTCGTCCATGGTGGCCGAAGCCACGGCGCGGGCGCGCTGGGCACCGTCTTCTAGCACGTCATCCAAATGGGCCGGATGGGCCAGATGGTCTTCGATCTTCTGACGCAGGGGCTCTACCTTGGCCGTGATGGCCTCCGCCAGCCGCTTCTTGCAATCGAAGCAGCCGATGCCCGCGCGAGGACACTCCTCGGCCACCATGGCCACTGTGGCGGCCTCGGAGAAGAGTTTGTGGAAGGTGAAGACGTTGCACACCTCGGGATTGCCGGGATCGTTCTTGCGCACGCGGGCCGTATCCGAAAGCATCTGCCGGGTGCATTTCTGGAGAATCACATCGGGCGTGTCGCGCAGGTACAAACCGTTGTCGTAGGTCTTGGACATCTTGCGCCCGTCGAGGCCCGGCACGCGCACCGCCTGGGTCAGCACCGCCTGGGGTTCCGGGAACAACTCGCGGCCGTAAAGGAAATGAAAGCGCCGTGCGATCTCCCGCGTGAGTTCGAGATGGAAGAGCTGGTCTTCGCCCACGGGAACTTTGTGGGCCTTGTAGATGAGGATGTCCGCCGCCTGGAGGATGGGATAGCCCAGGAATCCGTAGCTGCCCAGATCCGCTTCGCTGTTCTGCAGCTTCTCTTTGTAGGTGGGCACGCGCTCCACCCACGATAGCGGCGTCATCATGCTGAAGAGCAGATGCAGTTCCGCGTGTTCCTTCACGGCACTCTGCACGAAGAGCGTGGCCCGCTGCGGATCCAGACCCGCCGCGAGGAAGGTGGCGGTCACTTCCTGAATGGCCGGACGAATCTCCTGTACCTTGTCGAACTTGGAGGTAAGCGCGTGCCAGTCGGCGATCATGTAGAAGGCCTGGTACTGCTCCTGCAGCTTCACGAAATTCTCGATGGCCCCCACCAGATTGCCGAGATGAAGGGAACCGCTGGGCTGAACGCCCGAAAGTACGCGCTGCATGAATCAGACTCCGAGGATGAAGCTGGCGAGGAAAAGAAGAACCGAGAACACCACGTTGAGAATGGGATCGAGGATGTACCAGAGCAGTTTCGTGAAAACGAGAACCAGCAGCACGATGTACATGTACTGGCGATAGCGGTCGAAAAACTCGGCCCAGCGGCGCGGCAGGAAACCCTGCAGCACACCTGCTCCGTCCAGCGGTCCCACGGGCAGCAGATTGAAGATCGCCAGCATGACGTTGATGATGATGAGCTGCCCGCTCAGGGACAGCATCAGCACCGACACCGTGCTCATGCCCGCAGCCATCAGAGCTTCAGGGCCTTGGAGCGCCTCCATAAAGAGCTTCGCCTTCTGAGGTCCACCTTCCGCCATGAAACGAACGGAAAGGGAGGTCACCACCAGAAAGATCAGGCTCAGCACCAGGTTGGAGAGAGGCCCTGCTGCGCTGACGATGGAAATGCCTGTGCGCATGCTGAAGCGCCGTGTGAAGCGGTTGGGTTGAATGGGCACGGGCTTCGCCCAGCCGATGAAAGGCAGCCCCGTGGTCATTCCAAGGATCGGGAAAAGGAAGGTTCCGATGGGGTCCATGTGTGCCAAGGGATTGAGCGTCATCCGGCCCAACCGAGCCGCCGTATCGTCCTCCAGCCAATAGGCAGAAGTGGCGTGGGCAGCCTCATGCACGCAAAGGCTGAACAACAATGCAACGTAGCTGACCAGGATGGTGGGAAGGGAAAAATGATCAAACAAAAGCGCTCCCGATGAGCTTTCAGAATACACGAGCCGCTGAAAGGCCCTGAATCTGCGAGCTTTTCGGGCCACCCGCAGATCAGACATAACTCGATAGGAACAAGCCTTTTCGGTGCGAATCGCTACTTCAGGGCCTTCTTGGCCTTTTCCACCGAGGCCTTGGCGTAGTAGCCGCACACGCCTTTCTTGGCATCCGGTTCGATGCCCAAAGCCTTGGCGGCTTCCTTGAGCTTCTTCTCATTGAGGCCCAGTTCCTTGGCCCAGTTGGCAAGGGTCTTGAGATCGTCAGCCATGGTGGCTCCTCGTTCGTCAGTGTTCAGGGGTTGTCGGTTCATCCAGGAGCTGGGGCCGCTCCTGCACGCCGTACCACGCGGGCTTGGGCAGAGGCATCCAGCCGAAGGTCTGAACGAGCTTCTTCACGGCCACCCGGGCAAAGGCTTTGGCCTCTTCCTCCTGGATGCGGTACGGGTCCTCTCGATCCGCGCTGCTGAGCGCTTCCATGGCGTCGTAGATCTCAGGCGATTCGACCGCATAGGCGTCCAGCGGCTCGGGATCGCCTGCGCGGTACAGCGCCACCTGGGCACTCAGGCGCGTCGGCCGATAGCCCAGGCGCTCTTCCCGTTCGCGATCCGCGGCGGCATGGGTACCGGCCCACATGCCCCAGAAAACGCCGTCATAGACCGCATCCCGGTTCCCCAGGAGGGCGCTCAAGGTGCCCACCGCCACACCGGTCACGGCACCCACCGCTCCGGGGGAAGGGCCGCGCTCACGGCTCCAGCCGGTGATCTTCACCCGCAGCTCGGCTGCGTGGACTGGAGGACGAACCCCTTCGGGCACCACGACCGTGTAGGCGGCCAGCCGCGCCCGCAGGGCGGCCGCGTATTCCCGCCCAAGATCCTCCCTGGCAGCCACCGATTTCGGCACATAGCAATCCACCACGATCGGGGTGGGTTGATGCTTGAAAGCCTCCACCTCAGGCCGCTGACAGGCCAGAGTCAACAGCACCGGAAGAAGCGCGAACAGACGTTTCATGACCCCTCCCCGCACCAGGATACTGAATTGACCGGAAGCGGTGACACGAACTTTCCAGTCGGAGCCGCCACCGGTTTCCACCCCTTCGTGCGGAGGCGTGCGCCCTGTCCTACCATGGAAGCTGGAGTTGTTGATGCTCATCCTCATGGAACGCGGCGCCACGCCGCAGCAGATTCAGGCGGTGCTGGAGGTGCTGGAGGCGGCTGGCGTGCGTGCCTACCGGCAGCAAAGCCCCGAAGCCATCAGCCTCGTGGCGCCCCACGCCTCCCAGGCCCTCAAGCCGGATCGTTTGGAACCCATGGGCGGTGTGGCGAAGGTGGTTCCCATCACCTCTCCCTTCAAGCTGGCGGGCACCGATGCGGTGGCCCGTCGCACCGTGGTATCCGTGCGAGGCGTGCAGGTGGGCGGCGGAGAACTGGCCCTGGTGGCCGGTCCCTGCGGCGTGGAGAGCCGCGAACAGCTGTTCACCGTGGCGCGCTACGTGGCCGAAAGCGGTGTAAAGCTGCTGCGGGCGGGCGCTTTCAAGCCCCGCACCAGCCCATACGCGTTTCAGGGCCTGGGCACAGAGGCACTGGAATTGCTCAAGGAGGTTCGAAACACCTTCGATCTCGGCATCGTCACCGAGGCCACGGAAGTGGAAACCTTCGACGAGGTGGAGCGGGTGGCGGATCTCATCCAGATCGGGGCCCGCAACATGCAGAACTTCGCGCTGCTGCGGCGCGCCGGACGCTCCGAAAAGCCCGTGCTCCTCAAGCGCGGCCCTA
>JAJTBC010000155.1 GCA_021287085.1 Bacillota bacterium
AAGGGCCGCCTGCCGCAGGGATCGCTCCAGCAGATCCTCCGGGTGGTCGGGCTTCAGGCCCGCCAGCTTCCAGCCCGCCAGCACATTGTCCCGGATGTTCAGCGTCGGGAAAGGATTGGGGCGCTGGAACACCATGCCCACGCGGCGGCGCAGGGCCACGGGATCCATGGCACGGGCGTACACATCCTGTCCGTCCAGGGTGACGTTGCCTTCGATGCGAGCGCCGGGCACCACTTCGTGCATTCGGTTCAGGCAGCGGATGTAGGTGGATTTGCCACAGCCTGAAGGACCGATGAGGGCCGTGACGCGCTTTTCGAGAATGGGCAGAGAAATCTCTTTGAGGATCTTCTGCTTGCCGAAAAAGGCAGAAAGATTCTCCGTGGCCATTTTCGCGTTCATTACTGTCGTTGCTGTGGTTGCTGTGGTTGCTGTCATGGCGTTCACCTTCCTTGTCCGATGGGGCGGGTGAGCACCCGCGCCAGCACATTGACCACCAGGATTCCCAGCACCAGCGCCAAGGCTGCGGCCCAGGCCTGCTGATGCCAGTCCTCGTAGGGCGACACGGCGTACGTGTAGATCTGCACCGGCAGCGATCCCATAGGTTGGTCCAATTTGAACGAGAGAAAGCGGCTACCGAAGGCCGTGAAAAGCAACGGCGCTGTTTCGCCCGCGGCGCGAGCCACCGCGAGCATGATGCCCGTGGCAATGCCCGGTGCCCCGGTGCGCAACACCACACCCAGAATCACGCGCCACTTGGGAATGCCCAGGGCCAATCCCGCTTCCCGCAGGGAATCGGGCACCAGCTTCAGCAGTTCCTCGGTGGTGCGCATGATGGTGGGCAGCATCAGCACCGCCAGCGCCACGCCGCCCGCCAGGGCCGAAAAGCGTTTCATGGAAAGCACCATGAAGCCATAGACGAAGATGCCCGCAATGATGGAAGGCACACCCGACATCACGTCCGCAGCGAAACGCACGGCCTTGCCGAAGCGGTTGCCGCCGAATTCCGATAGATACACGCCGCCCAGCACACCCAAAGGAATGCCGAAGAGGCAGCCCAGGCCCACGAGGATGCCGGAACCCACAAAGGCGTTGGCCATGCCACCGCCGGTTTCGCCCACGGGCTTGGGAAGTTGGGTGAAGAAAGCCCAGTTGAAGCCTGCGAATCCCTTCTTCACCAGGTCGAACAGGATGCTGCCCAGCGGCAGCAAGGCCAGGAGCACCATGGCGAAACAGGTCCACCGGGCCAAGGCATCGATGAATTTCCGTCGCCGGAACGAAGCGTCCGAAGTCGCCATCACGCCCTCCCCACCTTGGATGACATGCGCCAGATGAGCAGGCGCGCCACGATGTTGAGCACCACCGTGATGCCGAAGAGGATCAGCCCCAGCTGCGTGAGGGCCGACAGGTAGAGATCCGCCGAGGCCTCCGCGTATTCGTTGGCGATGACGCTGGCCAAGGTGTAGCCGGGATCGAAGAGCGACCAGGAAATCTCAGGACGGTTGCCGATGACCATGGTCACGGCCATGGTTTCGCCCAGGGCGCGGCCCAGGCCCAGGATCACGGCGCCCAGAATGCCCGATGCGGCGGAAGGCAGCACCGCCTTGCGCAGCATTTCCCAGCGGGTGGCGCCCAGCGCCAAGGCGCCTTCGCGCAGCGAGTGCGGCACCGAGGCCAGCACATCGCGGCTCACGGAGGCGATGGTGGGCAGGATCATGATGGCGAGGATCAGCACCGCCGCCATCATGCCCAAGCCTCGCGGAGTGCCTTGGAAGAAGGGCAGGAAACCGAGCGTCTTCGCCAGGAAAGGCTGCACGCTTTCACGCAACCAGGGCGCCAGGATGAAGATGCCCCAAAGGCCGTAGATCACGCTGGGAATGGCCGCCAGCAGTTCCACCAGAAAACCCAGCACTCGGCGAATGGAGGGCGGCGCCAGTTCCGCGAGGTAGATGGCGATGCCCAAGGCCACGGGCACCGCCAGGGCCAGGGCCAGGATCGACGACAACACCGTGCCGAAAATGTATGGCAGG
>JAJTBC010000161.1 GCA_021287085.1 Bacillota bacterium
TGGCGCACATAGGCGCCCACATCCACCTTGGCGGTATCGAAATCCATGAGCACGTAGCCGTTCATCTGGCCGTTCTCGTTGCGGATCATGGCCGGGCCTTCGTTCCACTGCAACTCGGCGATGGCCTCCATGGGAATGAGCGCGCCGGAAGGCGTGGGAATCAAAACTCGGCGCAGGGCTTCGGGGCTTTCGCGGTAATCCCGCCCG
Organism: Bacillota bacterium; assembly: GCA_021287085.1. Lineage (GTDB taxonomy): Bacteria > Acidobacteriota > Holophagae > Holophagales > Holophagaceae > JAYREN01. The sequence goes on from JAJTBC010000161.1 coordinate 208, forward strand.
TAGCGCACGTTCACGGGATAGCGGGCACGGCCCTCGAAGATCACGCTCTGGTTATCGCCGCCGATGGCGGTCATCACCGCCATGTTGGCCTGCTCCACGCTCAGGCCGTAGCGGGCGAGCTGGTCGCGCTTCAACACGAAATCCAGGAAGTAGCCCTGGGCCGTGCGCTCCGCGAACACGCTGCGCGTGCCGGGCACGTGCTTGAGAATGCCTTCCGCTTCCACCGCCAGCTTTTCGATCACCGCCAGATCCGCGCCGTTGATCTTCAGGCCTACGGGCGTGCGGATGCCCGTGCTGAGCATGTCCAGCCGCGCCTTGATGGGCATGGTCCAGGCGTTGGGAATGGCGGGCAGCCGCACCACGCGGTCCAGGTCGGCCACGATCTCTTCCTGGGTGATGCGGTCCCGCCAGAAGGGTCGCAGCAGGCTTTTGAGGAAATCCGGCGCCCAGGCGCTGAACCAGCGCGGTTTTTCGCGCCATTGATGCTCGGGCTTGAGCAGAATCACCGTCTCCATCATGGAGAAGGGCGCGGGGTCCGTGGCGGTATCCGCCCGGCCCGCCTTGCCGAAGACCCGCTCCACTTCGGGCACCGTGCGGATGAGGCGATCCTGAATCTGGAGCAGGCGCTGCGCTTCGGTCTGGCTAAGGCCCGGCAAGGTGGAGGGCATGTAGAGCAGGGTGCCTTCGTTGAGGGGCGGCATGAACTCGCTGCCCAGCGCCAGATACGCCGGGATCGTGCCCACCACCAGCAGCGCGGCCACGGCAAGGGTGGCCTTGGCGTGCTTCACCACGAAACGGCAGGGCCGCTCGTAGAGCCGGTGGAGGAACACGCTGATGGGATGTTTTTCTTCCGAGTAGTACTTGCCCACGGCCAGCTGCGTGGCGCTCCAGGCCAACCAGCGCGGCTTGAAGCGGAAGGGCTCCATGCGGGCGAAACACATGCGCAGCGCGGGGTCCAGGGTGAGGGCCAGTACCGCGGCGATGCCCATGGCCAGGTTCTTGGAATAGGCCAGGGGCTTGAAGAGGCGGCCTTCCTGATCCAGCAGCGTGAAGATGGGCATGAAGCTCACGGCCACCACCAGCAGGCTGAAGAACACCGATGGCCCCACTTCCATGAGGGCTTCGAGCCGCACCTGATGAAAGCTGCCGGGGCGCCCAGCCGCGTCCCATTGCTGGATCTTCTTGTAGGCGTTCTCCACCTCCACGATGGCGCCATCCACCAGCACGCCGATGGAGATGGCGATGCCCGCCAGGCTCATGAGATTGGCATTCTGTCCCATGGCGTTCAGCGGAATGAAGGCCAGCGCCACGCTCACGGGAATGGTCACGATGGGCACGATGGCCGAGGGCGCGTGCCACAGGAAGACCAGGATGATGAGCGAGACGATGATCATCTCTTCGATGAGCTTGTGCTTTACGGTCTGGATGGCGCTCTGGATCAGCTCCGAGCGGTCGTAGGTCGGGAGAATCTCCACGCCCTTGGGCAGTCCCGATTGCAGTTCATGCATTCGCCCCTTCACGGCTTCCACCACGTTCAGCGCGTTCTCGCCCTGGCGCATGATGACGATGCCGCCCACGGTATCGCCGTGCCCATCCAGATCCGCCAGGCCACGGCGCATCTCCGGCCCCAGGCTCACGGTGGCCACCTCGCTGAGGCGCACGGGGGTGCCGTTTTCCGTCTTCAGCACGGCGCTTTCCAGATCCTGGGCCGTGCGGGCATAGCCGCGGCCGCGCACCATGTACTCGCGGCCGCTGTATTCCACGAGACGGCCTCCGGCCTCGGAATTGGCGGCCTTCACCGCGCCGATGACCGCTTCGATGGAGAGGCGGTAGCTGGCCAGCTTGTGGGGATCCACCTGCACCTGGAATTGCCGCGCCTGGCCCCCCACCGTGGCCACTTCCGCCACGCCGGGCACGCTTTGAAGCCCGTAGCGCAGAAACCAATCCTGAAGGGAGCGCAGCTCGTCGAGGCTCTGGGTTCCGCTGCGATCCACCAGGGCGTACTGGTAGATCCATCCCACGGAGGTGGCATCGGGCCCCAGCTCCGTTTTCACGCCCGCAGGCAGGCTGGCCGTGATCTTGGAGAGGTATTCCATGACGCGGCTGCGCGCCCAGTAGATATCGGTGCCGTCTTCGAAAATCACGTACACGTAGGAGAAGCCGAAATCCGAAAGGCCGCGCACGGCCTTCACCTTGGGCGCGCCCAGCAGGCTCGTCACGATGGGATAGGTCACCTGGTCTTCCACCAGGTCGGGGCTGCGGTCCCATTTGCTGTACACGATCACCTGGGTGTCGCTGAGATCGGGCAGCGCGTCCATGGGAATGCGGCGCATGGTCCAGAACGAGAAGGCCAGCAGCAGGGCGGAAGCGGCCATCACCAGCCAGCGGTTTTCCGCAGAGAAGCGGATGATGCGCTGAAGCAGGGTGGGATGATCGGGATCGTAGTGGGTAGGGGCGCTCATGGAATCCCGTCCTCACTTCATCTGGGCCAAGGCGGCCTTGAGGCGGGATTCGGAATCCACCAGGAAGGCCGCACGAGTGACCACTTCCTCCCCGGCTTCGACACCGGAGCGGATCTCGATGCGTTCTCCCTGAGTGCGGCCCACGCTCACGTTTCGCGGTTCAAAGCGTCCTTCGCCCAGGGCCACGAACACCACTTTGTTCTTGCCCGAATCCAGCACCGCGTCGAGGGGCACTGTGAGGCCTTTGCCTTCGGGCGTTTTCAGCACCACGTCGCCGAACATTTCGGGTTTCAGCTCGCCCTTGCCGTTGGGGAATTCCAGTCGCGCTTTCACGGTGCGCGTTTTGGCATCGAAGATCGGCTCCACGAAGGTCACGCGACCCTGGAACGTGCGCCCCGGCAGGGCCGGGGAGGTGAAGGTCGCGGCCAGTCCTGGCCGGAGGCGCATGGCCTCGGTTTCGTAGAGATCCGCCAGCACCCAGACCTGGCTGAGATCCGTGATTTCGAAGGGCTGATCGGCGGGCGTGAGACGGGCGCCTTCCACGAGATTCTTGGCGGTCACGATGCCGCTGATGGGGCTGCGCAGGGTCAGCGTGCGCTGCACCTCGCCCGTGGATTCGAGCCGCTCCAGGGCTTCCGCAGGTACATCCCAGAAGGCCAGGCGCTTGCGCGCGGCTTCCAGAAGATCGGAGCCGCTGGCGGCCAGGGAGCCCTGGCCCAGGGCCTTCCGCGTGGAGAGGGCCAGCAGGTATTCCCGCTGGGCGCTCACCAGTTCGGGGCTGTAGAGGGTGAAGAGCGGCGCGCCCTTGGCCACGCTCATGCCCGTGGCGTTCACGAAAAGCCTTTCCACAAAGCCTTCCACTTTCACGCTCACTTTCCGCACTCGGCGCTCATCCACGGCCACTCGGGCGGTGGCATGAAGCTCGCCGCCCAGCACGCCCTCCACCGCTTTCTCGGTGCGCAGGCCGATGAGCTGCTGGCGCTCCACATCGATCTTCACGGCGGCGTGGGTATCGGTGCCTTCCCCGGCGGGGCCGTGTTCGTCCATGACCACGAGATCCATGCCGCAGATGGGGCAGGGCGTCTGATGATCCACGATGATCTGAAGGTGCATGGGGCACTGGTACATCACCTTGGGAGCGGCCTGGGGTGCGGCTTTGGGCTTCAGGAACAGCGTTCCGCCGATGCCCAGGCCCAGGCCCGCTGCGAGGCCCACCATCAGCAGCAGGACTGTTTTTCGAGAGAACGATCCGTTGGACATGGGAACTCCGATCACATGGAAGGCATGGCGGGGCCGCTTTCCGGGCCGGAAGCGGCGCGGGAAGCGGAGGACGAAGAGGATGCCGCCATAGGGACGGAACCCGTGCCCATGGCGCCGGAACCAAGGCTGGCCGCGGCGATGGAGGGCGTGGCCGCGAGATTGAATTCCTCCTGGGCGATGAGCAGGGTGTGGGCCTGAGCCAGGGTTTGGAGGTAGGCGCTCTGGTCGGCGACCCAGCCATTGAGCGCTTCCATCACAGGGAGAAAGCCACCTCGTCCACTTTCGTACTGGGCCAAGGCCGCCTGGAAAGTGGCTTCGCTTTGCACCAGGAGGCCGTCCCGGTAGAGCCTCAGGGTTTCCTGGGTCGCCTCCATCTGGGCTTGGCGCTCGTCGATGCGCAGCGCGAGTTGCTGTTGCAGGCTCTGGATTCCGCTCTGGGTCTCGCGGTGCCGCCAAGCCTGTTCGCTTACCGCCTGCTTGCGTTTCTGCCAGAGAGGCAACGTGATGGACACGTTCACCTGCCACATGGGATCAAAGCTGCCGCGCGGCATCACGCCCGCCGTGACGGCGAAATCCGGGTAGCGCTCCCGCTGGGCCAAGGCCACGCGCCGTTCCGCCTGTTCGCTGGCCACGCGGGATTCCCACAGTTCCGGGGATTCCTTCTCGGAGCGCGCCCGCCACTCCGCAGCGGTGGCCGGGTTCCACGGCATTTCCTCCAGCCGTGCTTCCACCGCCAAAGGCGCATCCAGGGCTTCGCCGCGCAGGCGATTGAGCGTCAACCGAAAGCTCCGCTCCTGGGCGCCCAGACTCAACCGCGTCTGCCGCAAGCGCGCCAGCTCCACCTGGGCGCGCAGCACCTCGGCCTGGGAGGCCTGCCCCACCTCGTAGCGCGTGCGCGTGAGGGCTTCCGCCTTGCGCCAAAGCAGCTCCTGGCGCTCCAGCAGAGCCTTTTGTCCCAGGGTCAGCAGCAGCCCGAGGTAGGCGCGCTTCACGTCGGCCACCACGGAGGCCTTGGCACGGGCCCAGCCTGCCTGCGCTCGTTCGCCTTCCAGCCGGGCCAGATCGCCGCGTAGCGCGCGCTTGCCGGGCCAGGGCAGAGGCTGAGTGAGCATCACTTGGTAGTAGCTGGTCTCCATCTTGCCGATCATCAGCGAGCGGAATCCGTCGTTCTGGAGGCCCAGACCCAGGATGGGATCAGGCAGTGCGCGAGCCTGGGCGGGACGCTCCTTTTCCGCCTCCACCAGGGCTGCGGCCTTGGCCAGATCGGGATTGTGTTCGAGGCTTTGACGGATCAGCTCCGCCAAGGTCAGCGGTTCGGAAGGCAGCGGCGACGAGGCCCATCCCACGACGGGAATGAGCCCCAGCGCCCAGGGCGCGGGAACGTGCATGGGAACTCCAGATGGATGAACGGGATTGGGCGGAGGACGGAAAGCCTCCGCTCAAATCCTGAAGCAGCGTTCCAATGTCTGAAGATCCTTGGGAGGCGGCGCCTCAAGGCTCTCCCTTCCCAGCGCCTGCGCGGGCAGCGCGATGGCGATGCGCCTCGGGAAGGTCAGGGCGAAGGAAGCGGGCCAAGGCCGTGCCTCTGATCGCGCGGAAGCCTGACTGGGCCGTGCAGGGGTGGTCACCGCCTGGGTCTGGAGGGTGGCGGTGCCGGTGGGACTGTGCCGGGGCTGGGGAGCGCAGGGCGTCTCGCAGCCGCAATCCTGGCTTTCTTCGCAGCAGCAGGGGGCTTTGACCACGGAGCCCAACTCCGCCCCGATGCTTCCCAGAAGCATCATCGCGGCGAGAAGGAACCGACCCAGTCCGTGCATCGATCCAGCGTAGCGAGTCGAGGTCGCAGGTCAATGTTTCCGATGCCTCTTTCGATCTTCGCTATGGTACTTCCATGGTTGAATCCCTTCCCGTCGCTTCCGAAACCAGCGCGCCCGCCAGCTCGGTGCCCGAAGTGGCCTTTGTGCTGGAGCTGGGGCGCACCCTTCAGACCTACGGCATGAACGCCACGACCCTGGAAAAGGCCATGGGGAAAGTGGCGGCTCATCTGGGCATCGAAGGCGCCATCTACGTGACCCCCACGGCCTTTCTGGCCTCGCTGCGGGTGGGCAGCCAGCCCAGCAAGACCTACCTGCAGCGCGTCGAAGCTGGCAGCGCCAACCTGGACAAATTGGCCGAGGCGGAAAGCGTGGTGGATCTGGTGCTGGAAGGGCGCATGAACGTGGCCCAGGCGCGGGAATATCTGGCTTGGATCGTGGTGAAACCCTCCCGCTACCCCGGCGCCTGGGTGGTGGCGGCTTTCGGCTTGGCGTCGGGCAGCATGGCACGGATCTTTGGTGGCGGCTGGCGCGAGATGGCGTTGGGTGCGGTGTTGGGGCTGCTGGTGGGGCTCACCGTGAACTTCACGCAATCCCGCCGCAGCCTTGCGGGTCTGACGCCCTTGGCTGGCGGCACCGTGAGCGCGCTGATGGCGGCCTTTCTCGTGTGGTTGGTGCCTGAGGCTTCGCAGTTCGTGCTCATCATGGGTGGCCTCATCGTGCTGGTGCCCGGCCTAGGGCTTCTGGTGTCCATGCAGGAACTGGGCACGGGCAATCTCGTGGCGGGCACCGCACGGCTAGGCGGTTCGGTGCTGGTGTTTTTGCTGCTCGCGTTTGGTGCGGGTCTAGGCCAGCGTCTGGGAGGTGTCTGCTTCGGCGTCGTCCCCGTGGAGCCTCAAGCCTTGCCCCCCTGGACCCTGGTGGCCACGCTGCCCTTTCTCACCTTGGCGACCCTGGTGATCTTCCAAGGCCGCATGAAGGACTATGGCTGGACCTTGGCGGCCACGTTCCTGGCCTGGACGGTGGTGGCCTTGGGCTCCCGGCATCTGGGCCCCGAGGCGGGCGCCGGTCTGGCGGCCTGGGTATTGGGCGCGGCATGCAATCTGTACGGCCGCAAGGCCCAGCGGCCCGCCATTGTGCTGCTGCTGCCTTCGTTGCTGGTGGTGTTGCCCGGCAGCCTGGGCTTCCGCGGTCTCAACCTGCTCTTCAATCAGCAGACCCTTCAAGGCCTCCAAGCCGGTTTCCAGGCCCTCACCGTCACCCTCGCCCTCATGCTCGGACTCCTCGTGGCCAACGCCACCGTGCCCAGAAGGATCTGGTGAAGCAGGAAAAAGATTGGTGACAGGATGGCAGGATGAACAGGGTCGAAACGAATCGTTGGGTCAGGATGGCCAGATGATGCAAAGACCACAGATGGGGCATCGGTAGGCCGAAGATGGGCCGTTGGAGCGGCTCAAAACGGGGAGCTTGGTTCCGCCGCGGGAGTGGAAATACAGGGTGGGATTGGCGAAAACGGAATAGGAAAGAAACCATCGCAGCCAGGATTGAGAAACGGAGACGGAGCCCGATTCCAGTTCGGTGCCGCAGCGAGGACATTCCGAAGGAAGGTTCATCTTCCTCTCACACCTTTCTCAACCGCAGCGCATTGAGCACGACGGTCAATGAACTCAATCCCATGGCGGCGCTGGCGAGCATGGGGCCGCCGAAGCGTTCGAGCTGGCCGAAGGCGGCCAGGGGGATCAGCACGAGGTTGTAGGCGAAGGCCCAGGTGAGGTTCTGGCGCACCACGGCGCGGGTGCGGCGGGCCAGATGATGGGCTTTGGCCAGGGGATCGAGCCCTTCCCGCAGCAGGTTCAGGGGCGCGGCGGCCTGGGTGGCTTCGAGGCCGGGCAGGGCGATGCCCGCGTCGGCCTGGGCCAAGGCGGGGGCGTCGTTCACGCCATCTCCCGCGAAGGCCACCACGGCGCCCGTTTGCTGAAGGGCCTGGATGCGGTTCTGCTTCTCCGTGGGCGTGCAGCCACCGACCGCATCATCCAGCTTCAATTCCTGGGCCAGGGCATCCACGGCCTCCTGGCGGTCGCCGCTCATGACGTGCAATCGCAGTCCTTCCTTCTTGAGATCGCTCAACACGCGAAGAGCTTCGGGACGAACGGGGTCCGCCAGCACGAGAAATCCCAGGGTTCTTCCATCGCCCAATAAGCCCACCAGCGTGCCCTGGGAGGCCGCAGAAGGCGCGGGAACGCTCAGCCAGGTCGCACTGCCCAGGCGCAGGGCTTGGCCTTCCACAACGCCTTCCACGCCGCCGCCGGGATAGGCTTTGAAATCCTTCACGGGAGGAAGGGTCTGACCTTGTGCGGCTTCGCGGATGCCCTTGGCCAGAGGATGTTCGGAATGCTGTTCCAGGGCGGCGGCGAGGCGCAGCAGTTCCTGGGAGGAAAGCGAATCCTGGGGCAGCACCTCCACCACCTTGGGCCGCCCTTGGGTGAGGGTGCCCGTCTTGTCCAGGGCCAGATCGGTGATCTCGGCCAAGCGCTCCATGGCGGCGGCATCGCGCACCAGCAGGCCGTTGCGGGCGGCGGTGCCCAGGGCGGCGGCCATGGCCACGGGGGTGGCGAGGCCCAGGGCGCAGGGGCAGGCGATGACCAGCACCGTGACGGCAGGTCGCCACGCCGCACTGAGCGCGCCGGTGTGAATCCACCAGCCTGCGAGGGTGAGGGCGGCGAGGATCAGGATGGTCGGCACGAACACGGCCGAAACGCGATCCGCCAATTCCTGCACGGCGGCGCGGCTGCCCTGGGCCTGCTCCACCTGCTTGGCGAGCTTCGCCAGCCAGGTGGCGCGGCCCGCGCCTTCCACGCGCACATCCAGGCTGCCGCCGTGGACCGTGGCTCCGGCCAGCACGGCGTCGCCGGGCTTCTTGAAGACGGGCATGGGTTCGCCCGTGAGCAGCGCCTCGGCCACATCGGCCTGGCCTTCCACCACGCGGCCATCCACGGGGATGGCTTCGCCGGGCTTCACCCGCACCACATCGCCGGGCGTCAGCAGTTGGGTGAGGACGATTTCTTCTTCGCGATTCGCCTTCAGGCGCAACGCCACGGCAGGGGCCAGCTCCAGCAGGCTTTCCAGGGCGTTGGTGGCGCGATGGCGGGCCTTGGCCTCGAGATACTTGCCCACCAGCAGGAAGGCCACCAGGGCGGCTGCGGTTTCGAAAGGCGGATGGGGCGCACCGTGGACCGCTTCCACAAGCGCAAAGAGCCACGCGATGCTGGCGCCCATGGCGATGAGCGTGTCCATGCTGGTTTCGAGATGAAGCAGCTGTTTGATGGCGCTTTCGAAGAAGCGGCGCCCGGTGGCGAAGACCACGAGGGCCGACAGAATGGCCTGCACCTGCCAGGGCAGATGCCAGTGCAAGCCCGGAATCATGGCAGCCATGAGGGGCAGCGTGAACAGCCAGGCGGCGATGACGCGGAACAACGCGAGCTTGGAAGCGGCGGCTTCCTCCATGGCCAATTCTAGGCTTTCGGGCGCCACCAGATGGTAGCCGCGGGCTTCCACCGCCTTGAACAGCGTCTCCTCGGCCACGTTTTCGAAGGTGAGCGTGGCTTCCTCGGTGGCGAGATTCACCACCGCCGATTCGACGCCCGGCACCGCCGCCAGCGCCTTTTCCACCCGTCGCACGCAGCTGGCGCAGGTCATTCCCTCCACACGAAAACTCTTGACCGTCACCGCTGCTCCTCTGCAACCCCCACGGGTGATTTCGGGGCCTGCCCTTCAGGTTCGGGGCGGCCCCAGCTTTCGCTCCAGCCAGCCGGTTCAGGCCAGCTTGGCCGCGTATCCTTCCTCTTCGATGGCCGCGATCAGCGCCTTGGGATCGGCTTCGCCCTGCACCTGCGCCTGCTGGGGCTGAAGGGTGACTTCCGCGCTTTGCACGCCAGGCACCGCCAGCAGGGCCTTCTTGACGTGTCCGACGCAGTGATTGCAGGTCATGCCTTCGATGGAAATCTGAACCATGGGTCGCTCCTGAAAGGGGTTATTTCTTGGGCTCGGTGGGCGTGTCCTTGACCACGTCCTCGTTGGTGGCCTGCTCTGGGTGGCGCTTCTTCATGGCCTCCATCATCATGTTCTGCAACTCGGCGCTGTGCAGCTGCGCGTACTTGGAACCGATGGCGGCTCCCTGCCGCATGATCTCCGGCAACACCTTGAGGGATTTCCGCCCCACCTCGCTGTGATAGAAGCGCAGCAGTTCCTTGATCTCCGGCTCGGTGTAGTTCTTCACGTACACCTCCACGATCTCGCGCTCGAATCCAGGATCGGTGAACACCTTCTGGTACCAGGTTCTCAGCACGTCCTCGTATTCCACGAGGCCTGGATTGTTCTGGAGCGCGGCGGCCAGCATGGCTTCGGCCCCGGCCTCGGCGGTATTCTTCCCGCCGATGAGCAGGTACAGCTCCTGTGCCGCCTTCTGGTGGGAGGTCTGCGTCGCCGGTTCCTGGGCCACGAGACTTAAAGTGGTGAGGGAAAGGCTCAGGAACGCCGTACGGGCGAGGAAAGCGATGGGGGAAAGCATGGTCTTCTCCTGAAAAACCGTTCTGGAGGGAGGTGCGTTTCAGCCGCGCTTGCGGCCACCGCCTCGCACGCTGCCTTTGGGAGCGCGGGAGGAAGCCCGGCCGCCACTGCGGGGCGAGGCCGAGGGTTTGCGGAAATCGCCCTTGCGGGCAGGGCGTTCGGAGGAGCGTTCCGCAGGCCGGTGGGAGGCGCGAGGGGATGGACGTTTCTCTTCCGCGAAATCCCCTTCCCTCAGGGTCGCGGGCGCGGCGAGGCTGGGGACGAAGGCCGTGCGCTTGCCCTTGGGATCAGCCCCCTGGGCTTCCACGATCCAGGCGGAGACGCGGCGCAGATCCTCGTCCACGCCGGTGATTTCCACCTTCACGGGATCGCCGATGGAAAGCACGAGGGTGCCGTTGGTGGTGTGGGTGCGCGCTTCGTTCACCGTAAACGCCCCGCCCAGGGCCCCCAGGGGCACGCCCACTTCCACGAAGGGGCTGGCCAGGCGCACGAAGGCCACTTTGGGCGAGAAGCCTTGGATGCGGCCGTCGAATTTCTGGCCGATCTTGGGCTTCATGAGCAGGCAGGTTTTCCAGCGATCGTTCTCGCGTTCGGCTTCGGTGGCGGTCTGCTCGGTGTCGGTGCTCTGCTTGGCAACGATGGCCAGTTGCGTGTGAAGGCCTTCGGGAACGGGCGCTCCGTGAAGCAGCCGCTTGAGCCAGCGATGCACGATGAGATCGGGATAACGGCGGATGGGGCTGGTGAAGTGCAGGTAATCGTGCAGCGCCAGGCCGGAATGGCCGATGTTGTCCACGCTGTACTCGGCGCGTTTCAGGGAGCGCAGCAGCATGGCGTTCAGCATGGCCTCCAACGGCCCGCCACGGATCTTGTCCAGCAGCGCGTTGAGGTTTTCGGGCGTGGGGGCATCGTGAGGCCGCAGCAGGCCGAAGGCCATGGCGACTTCCTTGAAGGCTTCCAGCTTGAGGGGATCGGGCTCGTCGTGGATGCGGTAGATGGTGGGCACCTTGCGGCGGCTGAAGAAGGTGGCCACCGCTTCGTTGGCCAGCAGCATGAAGGCCTCGATCATGCGGTGCGCATCGTGATGGGCGTAGCGCCGAGCGTCCACGGGGCGACCTTCGTCGTCGAAGAGGAACTCCGTTTCCTCCGAATCCAGATTCATGGCGCCCCGCGCCAACCGCGCTTCGTTGAGGCGGCGTGAGAGCACCAGGGACTGATCCAGCAATTCGCACACGTCTTCGCCCAGATCATGCCGGGCACGGGCCTCCAGATCCAGGCAGGCCACTTTCACCTGGTCGTAAGTGAGGCGGCGCCGGCTCTTGATGACACTTTCAGAGAAACGCGTCTCCACCATCTCGAGATCCGGCGAAACGGTCATCCAGACCGTGAGGGCCAAGCGGTCCACGCCTTCCCGCAGGCTGCACAGCTCCCCGCTGAGGCGTTCCGGCAGCATGGGAATGCTTTCGTCGGGGAAATACACCGACGTGCCCCTGGTCTGGGCTTCCTGATCCAGCGGCCCGCCTTCACGCACGTAGTGGCTCACGTCGGCGATATGGACCCCCAGCCGCCAGCCGCCTCCTTCGTTTTCGGGAAGCGGTTCCAGGCTGATGGCATCGTCGAAATCCTGCGCCGTGGGCGGGTCCACGGTGACCGTCAGGAGTTCCCGCAGATCCTCGCGACCCGCAAGCCACGTCTCGGGAATGACCGTGGGGAAGGGCGCCAGCTCATCCATGACGGCCTGAGGGAAATCCGTGCGGAGATGGTAAAGCGCCGCCGTGAGCTTGTTTTCGATCTTGAGATCCGTAGGACGGCCCAGTTTCGCCACCACCACGCCCCGCAATTGCTGGGCGCTGGGCGGGCCGCCGAGATCGGAATTGAGTTTCACCGACACGAGGTCGCCATCCTCGGCGAGATCCGTGGGGGGCACGCTGATGATCTGGGAAAGGCGCGGTTCCAGCGGCACCGCCCGCCAGCCCCAGGCCTGATGCTGCAGCAGCGCGGGAAGGGGCTGTTCGCCCCGGGCCAGGATCTTCACCACGCGGCCGCGCAGTCGGCCATCGCGGCTATCGCCCGCCACTTCGGCCATGACCCGGTCGCCGTGGATGGCGCCCAGCGCATCCCGCCAATCCACCAGCAGATCCATGCCTGCGCCCTTGCGCACGCCTACGGGCCGCAGGAAGCCCCCCGTGCCTTCGGGATGGCCCAGGAACGTGGCCTCGAAGGTTTCAAAGGGGCGAGCAGGGGCCGTCACCGGCGGTCGGGCCTGGGGCGCGTCGGAATCCCTGCCCTTTCTGGAACGCGGTGAAGGTGGACGGAAGCCGTGGCTCTTTCGGGACATGTCTTGAGCCTAGCGGAAAAAGGCCGGTTACGGAGGAGGGTCCATTCCGCTTCGGCGAGGAGCTTCTTCCCCGGCTCGCTATCATCAAGTCATGCATCTGGTTCTGCTTCGGCTTTCGGCTTTGGGCGATGTGCTGCGGGTGTTGCCCGCCTGGGCGAACCTTCACCAAGCCTTTTCCCAGGCCCGCCTCCAGGCGGTGGTGGAGGATCGTCACGCCTTTCTGCTGGAGCCGTTTCCTTGGCTGGAACCTGTCACGGTGGCCCGGCGCCAGCTTTCCAATCCTTTCTCGGCCCATGCGGAATTTCGCCGCGTGGCCCAGGCGGTTCGAGGCGCGGAGGCTTCCCTGGATTTCCACGGCATCCTGAAGTCGGCGTTGGTGCCTTGGTTCGCCGATATTCCCCAGCGCTGGGGCGATGGTGTCACCCGCGAAGGCGCCGCCCTGCTGCAAACCCACGCCGTGCCCTTTCGCCGCCAATCTCGTTATGCCCAGGCCTTGGGGCTGGCCGAAGCCTTCGGGCGCTCCCGGGGCCGCGAAGGGTTGGGGCTTTTCCACGCGCCGTTGAAGCACGCGACCCTGCCCGATCCCGGCCCTGTGTGGGACGAGGATGGCCGAAAGCGCGTGGTGCTGGTGCCTGGCGCGTCGCGTCGCGGGGCCATCAAGCGCTGGCCGCTATCCCATTGGATGCGCCTGGTGGAATCCCTGAAGGCCAGCCATCAGCTGCGCTGGTCCCTGGGGCCGGAAGAAAAGGCTCTCCGGCAATGGCTGCCCGAAGCCACGGGCGTGCCCGCACTGCCGTCCATGCCCTTCTGGGAGTTGGCTCACGCATTGCGACAAGCCCAGGTTGTGGT
>JAJTBC010000167.1 GCA_021287085.1 Bacillota bacterium
CCCATGCCACAGGAACACCGCCAGCGAAGACACGTTGGAAGCCCAGTTCACGCTCTTGGCCAGGGCCGAGGCCCGCAGGAAATCGAAGCCCAGCACCGCCACGAACAGGAAGATCAGCAGGCTGCCCGTGCCGGGACCGAAAAGGCCATCGTAGAAGCCGATGACCAGGGCAATGCTCACGGCCAGCAGGCGTTGTTGCGCGAGACTGTGACGCGGCGCGTGAAGCTGCCCGGCATCGGGCTGCGGCAGCGTCCAAGCCAGCATGGCCGCCATCATCACCACCATGGCTGGGCGCAGGTAGGGCTCGAAGCGCCCCGACAGGTAGTAGGCCACGCCCACACCCAGCGCCGCGCCCGCCATGGCGGCGACCATGGGCGCCACCATCTCCTGCCAGCGCAGCAGCCGCGAGTGCACGAATTGCGCGGCGGCCACCGTGGTGCCCGTGCAGGCCACCACCTTGTTGGTGCCCGAGACCACGGGCCAGCTTTGCCCCGGCATGCCCAGCAGAAGCGCCGGGATGGTGATGAGGCCGCCGCCGCCTACCACTGCATCCACAAAGCCCGCCAGCATCGCCGCGAGCGTGAGGAAGAGAAGGATCAGGGGAGAGGGCATCGATCAGAGGGGAATCGCGGGAAGGGCGAAGGGAAAAGATCTTTCACCACAGAGACACAAAGACACAGAGCCAAGCCAAAAGAAAACGGGCGCGAAGAGGAAAAGAAAGAGCACAGAGATCGGCAGGCACTAGGGCGTTTGGTGGATGATGCGGCCTGCGTGGGATCGCCAGATTTTTTCATCAAAGCAAGAGGCCGAAGATCGGTAACGGAGCTTTCAACGCCCAGCACATGCTTCTGCTTGGCTTTGGGCCTCTGGGCTCTTGGTGGCCCCAAAAATCAGACTTTGAGGATCTCGGCGTCCTTGTGCTTCACGGTTTCGTCCACGTCCTTCACGAACTGGTCGGTGAGCTTCTGGATATCGTCCAGGGCCGTCTTGGCGGCGTCTTCGCTCAGATGGGCGTCCTTGTTCTTTTCCAGCTTCTTGATCTCATCGTTGGCATCGCGGCGCACGTTGCGGATGGCGGTCTTGATCTCTTCGCCCATGTGGTTGACCACCTTGGTGAGCTGTTTGCGGCGCTCTTCGGTGAGGGCGGGAATGGGCAGGCGGATCACGTTGCCGTCGTTGGCGGGATTGAGGCCCAGTTCGCTCTTGAGGATGGCCGTTTCGATGGCCTTGATGGCGCTCTTGTCGAAGGGCTGGATCATGAGCGTGGACGGCTCCGGCACGCTCACGCCCGCGATCTGGTTGAGGGGCATGTGGGCGCCGTAGTACTCCACCTGGATGGTGTCGAGGATGGAAGGATTGGCGCGGCCCGTGCGCACCGTGGCCAGCTCCTTCTTCAGCGTCTCCATGGAGGTCTTCATGCGCTTCTTGGCTTCGGCGAGGATGGTTTCGACGGTGGCGGTCATGGATGCTCCTTAACGGAATGTCTTACAGGTTAGCCGAGACAGGTGCTGCATCGGGCTCCCGCCTGGAGTCGTTCCACGGCGGGGGCCACTTGGGCCAAGCTCTGGATCTCCACCAGTTCGGCATCGGGGTCGAGGTCGTCGGGCCGGGGCTTGCCATCGCGATTGAGCCAAAGGGCCGTCCAGCCTGCGTTCAGCGCGCCCTTCACATCGTCGTTCCAGCTATCGCCCACCATCACCAATTGGCCGGGGAAGAGGCCGAGCTTCTGCTGCACGAAGGCGAAGGCGTTTTCTTCGGGCTTCAGGAAGCCTGTTTCGGCGCTCAGGAAGCGATGGGCAATGGCCTGCACGATGCCCAGGCGATCCAGAAAACCCAGATCGAAACTCTGGGTGTTGGAAAGCAGGGCCACACGCGCCACGTGGCGCGTGGCTTCCAGCGCCTCGCAGGTTTCGGGAAAGCACTCCGTATCCTCCACGGCCCGCCGAAAGATCCCGGTGATGGTGTCGGATTGTTCGTCGGTGAGATTCAAGGGGCCGCGCCATCGCGCCAACAAGGCGTGAGCATCGGCGTGACGCTGCACCATGGCATCCCGTTTGAGCTCCTGAAAGCGGGCCCGCTGGGATTGGGTCAGCACGGCGTGCAGGTGCCTGAAAGGATCGCCGCCTCGGCTGTGGACAAGGGTGTTCCAGAGATCGAAGACCACGGCGCGGACCATGTCAGTTCCCCGCGCCGCGCACGACCTTCACGGGCACCGTGAAAGGCACGCCCATGGCCTGCAGTTGCGCCTGACCTTCCAGGCGCCATGTGCCCTTGCCGCTCTGGATGGCCGAGCGCACTGGCGCCCAGGACTGGCTCAACTGCCGGTACGTGAACGTCACGTCCACGGGCAGCTGCGAACGGCCGTTGGGGGCCAGATCGAGGCCTTGGGTGAACGCCACCTGGCCCAGCCCATGGCTGCGGGCCCCTTCGTCCAGATTCAGCTGGCCCGCCAGACCGAGGGCCTTGAAGTGGAGCCCCGTGGGATTGTCCACGCCCATCACCAGCCGCAGGCCCAGGCGGGAATCCTCCAGCGGGAAGGCCAACTGGATCGAAGGCTCCACGCGATCCAGACTGAAGCGCAGATTGCGGGCCGCTTCCTGGTAGATGCGGGCAGGATTGATGGCATCGCAGCCGACGAGCAGCACCAGCACGGGCACCGTCCAAAGGGCGCGCGGAAGCGGTCGCATCACGCCCCCCGGTAGATCACGCAGTTGTCGGTGGTCTCAAAGACTTCGATCTGGCTCAGGCTCGGCAGCTCAGGCTTGAGCTGCTCCCAGATCCACACCGAAATGTTCTCCGCCGTGGAAAGGGGGATGAGGTCATTCAGGAAATGGTGATCCAGGCGGCGGATGACTTTCTCGATCACGACTTTGGAGAGATCGTCGAAGTCGATGAGCATGCCTGTTTCCGGGTTCACCTCCCCTTCCAGGCATACGAAGAGCTTGTAGCTGTGCCCGTGCAGGTTCCGGCACTTGCCTGGATGGTTGTAGATGAAATGGGCGGCCTCGAAGCCGTATTCCTTGCGAAGAATCATGGACTCACACAAAAAAGCCCCGCGTGGGGAATTCCATTCTACCGCGCCCCTCGTTCCTCCGTGCCCATCCATGCGAGACTAGGCCACGAGCGCCCATAGCTCAGGTGGATAGAGCATCAGCCTTCTAAGCTGGTGGTCGCTGGTTCGAGTCCAGCTGGGCGCACCATTCAATGCGGCGCAAGCGTTCTGGACTCGAACCAGCGAGTGGCAGCCGACCCGCGACCGTCCCGCGAAGACAGCCCGGGGGGCTGTCGCAGCGGGGCCAGACGGGAGCGGCTGTCGGCAACGTGAGTCCAGCTGGGCGGTTCCCACTTCGAAGGATCGAAAATCGCAGCGAAAAGCAGGTTCACCACAGAGACACAAAGACGCAGAGAAAGAACACAAGAAAAAACGGGCACAAAGGCGGGAAGAGAGGGCGCAGAGGTCGGCAGAAACGAGAGGCGTTGATGTATTCGGCTGGGTATCTGTGAACGACACGGATCCTGGATCCTGACCATCCTGCCATCCTGTTTTTTTCTCTGTGTTCTTCGGGCCTTGTGGTTTTGTTACACGCTGCGGCGATTCACCTTGGCCATGGTGTGGCTGGCCTGATCGCGGCATTTGACGATCATTTCGTCGATGTTGATGTGTTCGGGC
>JAJTBC010000172.1 GCA_021287085.1 Bacillota bacterium
CGCTCATTCCGGCACGTCCCCCGTCAGCGGCGCTCCGCTTTGCGTCTCCTGCCACAAGCTGGCGGACCCCACAGTGCCCACCACCGGCACGGGCACCTGTCTTTCCTGC
The DNA here is from genome assembly GCA_021287085.1 of Bacillota bacterium. Lineage (GTDB taxonomy): Bacteria > Acidobacteriota > Holophagae > Holophagales > Holophagaceae > JAYREN01. Next base: position 110 of record JAJTBC010000172.1, read on the forward strand.
CACGTAGGGGCCTCTGGCCTGGCGGGCGGGCCTACGGGCACGACTTTCCCCAACATTGCCGGAGCCCATGCCAAGCATCTGGGACTCAAAACTACCCTCACTTGCGACAGCTGCCATGCCGGAAGCGGTGCGGGCAGCGATCGCCACTACGCCAATGCAAAATCGGCCACCTCAGGACCCGCCAGCGTCAGCATCGCGGCAGCCTTCAACGCGCAGAACGGAGGCTCGGCCACGTTCAGCAGTTCAGCCATGACCTGCGGCGCCGTGAGCTGCCACGGCGGTCAAACCACGCCCAACTGGCGCGCGGGCAGCATCGCTTCAGACACTCAATGCCGCGTCTGCCACACCATCAACGATGGCACGGGCGTGGCCCAGTTCAACGATGCGCTGGGTCGCCATACCTGGGGCACTCACAAGACTGCGGGAACGGCGGATTGCACCATCTGCCACGACATGAGCACAAGCAATGCCGCTCTGGGGGCTGTGAACCACTTCGCAGAACTGGACACCACTGCGGTGGGAAGCACCAACAAACTACCCAGCGGCACCATCGTCTTCAAGAACACGGCGACCTATCCCATTAGCGGCAACACCACCTATTCGGTGTCGGCTCCGCGAAGTGAAGGCGACGGCGGCTGCGCGCTGGCTTGCCACGGCGTGATCCACGATCCGGCCGTCAACCACTGGGCCGCACCCAAGGGATCCGGCGTGGCCCATCCCATGCCCTTCTACACCACCGGCACCAGCACAGCCGGCAATCATCACCAGACCGTGACCCAGGCCCAGTTCACCAGCGATTGCGCGACCTGTCACGACCTCTCGGGTCCCAGCACCAAGAGCGGCCCCGCCTGCTCCGTTTGCCACACCCTGGCTTCCCCTGTGGGAGCTGGAGCGGGCGCGGGCACCTGCCTGTCCTGCCATGTGGGCGCCAGCTTCACCACCCTTGGCCCCGGTGGCACCGCCTGGCCGAGCCTGAAGGGCTCCCACGCCAAGCATCTCTCCCTGCCCACCTTTACGCGCCCCTCGCCGGGCCTGCCTGCGGAGCTCGCCTCGTCGCCCTACCCCGCTTGCGCCGCCTGTCACCAGGGTTCCGTTCCCGGGGATAGCGCCCAAACGCACTACGCCAACGCCAACAAACGGGCCACCACGCCTGTGACGGGCGGTCCCGGCTCAGTGGCCATCGCCAGCACCTTCAACGCCAAGAGCGGCCCCGCGAGCATCACCAGCAGCGCCTCCGCGTTCACCTGCTCCAATGTAAGCTGCCACGGCGGCCAGACCACGCCTGGCTGGCAAACCGGCACGCTGACCGTGAATGCCACCACGTACTGCACGGCCTGTCATGTGGCCCGGAGTACCGCCACCCAGTACAACGACGCCACCGGCCGCCACGTCAATCCTTCCAATCATCGTCAGACCTGCGACTACTGCCACGACATGACCCAAGCCAAGAGCGGTGCCCAGAACCACTTCAAGTACCTGGACACCCCTGCCGTGAGCGGCGTGGGCGGAACTCCTGCAGATCAGTATCCCAGCGACACCATCAAATTCGGTGGCGGAGCCCAGCCCGCCACGGGCGCCCTCACCTACACGGTGACCCCGAGCACCCAGGGACGTGGCAGTTGTGCGCTGAGCTGCCACGGCAAGACCCATTCAAACCTCACCTGGAACTAGTCCTCATGAGCTTTTTCCCCCATCCCCGTTTTTGCTTGTTTGCGGAGGTTCAATGAAACGGAAGGCACCCTTCATTTTCCTGGGCGCATTGCTGACGGCCAGTGCGCTCTCGGCACAGGAACAACCTAAAGGTCAGGCCCAGCCCCAGACCGAGGCCCCCGCCCAGCTTTCCGAGTATCCCCTCCTCATCAACTTGCCCACGACGGATCGAATGGTGGATTGGGACATCGGGCTGGTCTTCACCCATCGCTTCGTGCAACCCGTGAAGGGGCACAGCAAGGATATGTACGGCCTCGACTCCATGACCTATGCCGGCCTGGGCTTGACGTTCGGCATCAAAGCCATCCCTGGCCTGAACGCTTTCATCTCTCGCACGGCGGACAACAAGACCATCTCCATGGGCCTTCAGCAGCAACTCTTCAGCCGCAAGCACATTCGGATGGCCCTCCGCGCCGAACGCTACGACGAAGCCATTCCTGAGGCAGCCACGCCCTATGGCCGCGTGGGCATCACTGGCGGCGCATTCCAATTGCCCACGGAAATCCTCTTCACGGATTCCGTAGTCCTTTCCTTCGTTCCCACTTACCTCACCCGCACGACCACCACCGACACGGTGCTGGTAGCCGCTCCGGGGCAAGTTCAGAGCACGGAGCCGAACAAGGGCGGCATCTTCAACGTGGGCATTGGCCTTCGCATCGGCATGAGCGAAAACACGGTGTTCGTCGCGGAGTACTATCCGAGACCTTCCAAATTGGCCAAATCCATGCCCGGGGGCATGCCCCCCGATATCACGAGCTATCAGAACGGATTCGCAGTGGGCATCACCTACAAGACGTTCATGCACCGCTTCACGCTGGTGGGAACCAATGCCCTGGGCACCATGGCCAACCAAGTGCTGAGCGGTGATTTCGGGGGCGGCCCCCGCCTCGCGTCCCAATGGGCCCTGGGGTTCAACGTGACCAGGGTGTTCTAGCCCTGGGGTTCTGGCGCACCGTCGATGCGGGGAGCTTGGCGCTCATCCCGTTCCACCAGAGTGGACAGCAGGAGCTCAGACACTCGCATGTCGATGGTGCGCTGCTTGCACCGAACCGATTCCACAAACGTAATGCTGGGATGACTCCATTGGAGGATTTCCCGAAGAGCCTCCACGCCCGATTTTTCGCCCAGCATGGCGTGGGTCAATTCGCCCTTCTGCATGCACATCCGACCAACATGCCCCTCGAAGCAGACTTCCAACGTGACGTCCTTCTGGTCCCACTCCATCATCTGCAGCAGATTGCCAAGGCCAATTCCTTGGATCACCCCTTTGGTGGGCTGGGGCTTGAGGCTCTCCTGGATGATCTCCTGAAGCTGAGCGATGCGAATGGGCTTGGAGAGTTGACGCACTCCCCCCAACCCCGTGGGCAGGCCTTCCCGCTCATCCTGGCCGGTACTGCTGACCACCACGATGGGAATCCATGGATAGAGCCGATCCACGATGCTAACCAGAGTGAATCCGTCCATCACGGGCATCTTCAGATCCGTGATGAGCAGATCCACACGGGTTTTTTTCAGGCACTCCAAGGCATCGAGCCCATTCGACGCCAGTTCGGCCCGACAACCGGGCACCCTGGCCACCGCTGATTCCAGCAGCCCCAGGGAAACACGGTCATCTTCCACCAAAAGAATGGTCTTGGTCTCAACCATCGATCAGGAACCCAAGGCGCCTATCAGCGCTGCTTCGATGTTCTTGCGCAGGGCCACATCCACCGTGGGTGGGCCCACCAATCCCAGCGCCAACGGCAGATTGCCGGGCAAGTTTAGGGAAAGAAAGCAAAGGTGATCTTCGCCAAATTGAACGGAAAGAAACTGGAAATCTCCAAAAGGCTGAAACATCTGAAGCATCTGTTCCTGGGCCGTGAGCAAGCCCGGAGAAAGGAACTCTACGGTTTCTGGAGACAGGGGCCCCCGCGTCGCCACCACAAGACCGTCCATATCCACCAGGAAAGCGGTGCTGGCGCCCGTGGCTTGGCGGCTCCAATCCAGAATCACATCCCAGATGCGCACGCCAAAGGTGCCCACGCTGCTCAAATCCAGAGACGGGAAAGCAGCTGTCGCAGGCCCCTGCGTCGACACAGGAGGAACCACCACCGGCGCCGATCTGCGCTGGGGAAGCACTTCCTCCATCAGCGCCTGACTGAGCGGGATGGCCTCTTCCAGTTCAGAGAAGAGTGCGCGAAGGCTGATTCTCATGGCCACTCCCCTTCTCATTGCCCCGTTCCATGATTCCGACCACTTCGGTGGCGAGCATCTTGAACCGCACCGCCTCGGGCGAAGGCGGCCCGCTCAGAAAAGCCAAAGGCGCGCCGTGGCGGCTGGCTTCGGCAAACACCTCGTGACGGGGAATGGTGGCGTCCAGCACACCGGGCAGCCCCGTCCACACCGTTTCGAGAATATCCAGCGAATGGCTCTTCTGCTTTTCCACCATGCTCGGAAGAATGCCCAGCAGCCGCAGCTTGGGATTATCGGTGCGGCGAATGTGTTCCACCAGTTTCAGGATCTGAGTGACGGAACGCAGCGCCAGACTTTCGGTCTGGAAGGGCAACAGCAGCCAATCGGAAAGCGAAAGGGCCTTGCGTGTGATGGATCCCAGACCCGAGGGCGTATCCAGAATGGTGATGGGCTGATTGCGCTCCGCTTCGGCCAGCACGGCCTCCAGCTTCGTCGTGCGGGCCAGCGCATCCTCGAAGGCCAACATGTCCACAGGCTCCAACACGCCCCTGGGGAGCAGCGAAAGGCCTGGCAGCTTGGTTTGGATCACCGCCTGGGACACAGGCGCGTTTTGCAGAAGCACCTCCGCCAAACCGGCGAGGGCACCATCCTTCTTGGCCAGGGAATGGCCTACGCCCCCCTGGGGATCAAGGTCGGCCAGCAGCACGGAATGGCCCAGTTCCGCCAAAGCTACCGCCAGGTTCAGCGACGTCGTGGTCTTGCCTACGCCGCCCTTGGGACTCGCGATGCAGATTCGTCGTGACATGGCGTTCACCTTCAGGGATTCAAACGCTGAGTGGGCAACGGATAGGCTTCATCCATGAGATCCACGCCGCAGGACAGGGTCTCGCACCAGGCAAAGAAGCGCTCCACCATGTCGCGGCCCTGAAACATCGCGCCGTGCTGGGGAGCGATGGTTTCCACCGGGAGCTTGCGCGCAATGGCAGCCCAGGCTTTGAGAGCCCGCTGGCTGGTCATGTAGCGGCGATGGAAGCCGTCCATGAGGGGAACGTGGCGATCGAAATCGCTTACCACGCGATAATCCTCGCCCACGCTGGCGCCCAGATCCCCGGTATAGAGAATGCGCGACACGGGGTCGAAGAGATGGAAGTTGCCCACGCTGTGCAGGAAATGGGCAGGCACGGCGATCAGCTCGCACCCGTGGAGATTGAGAATGCCACCTTCGTCGGGAATGCCCTTGAGTCGGTGCTTCATGAAACGATCCAGGCCGAAATGCGGAATGAAGCGCGTCCAGATTTCCGGCGAATAGGCCACCGCGTCAGTGGTCATGAGCCAGCCGTTGAGGGCCGCGACAATGTCGGGGTCCTGGTGGGACAGAAAGATCATTTCGAGCTGACCGCCCTTGAGCAGCGACGAAACTTCGCTCAGCACATGGGAATAGACTTTGTGACCACCCGGGTCGAGGATGATGCCGCGACCTTCGTGAATGATGAGGTGCTGGTTGGCGGGAATCATTTCTTCGCCGCCAAAGGGCTCCAGCAGGTAGTTCGCATGATTCGAATTTTCAAACAGCGTGATGTTGCTCATGGAATCTCCGCTCGTGGAATCTCAGTGGGCGCCGAATCAGATGATCTTGCTGATGTCCTGCACGGCCCGCTTGAGATCCAGGAAGATGAGGCCCAGCTTGGCTTCGTGAGTGGTCATCACCACCAGCAGCGTACCTTCGGCAGCGCCCACGAGAATCACGTAGCCCTTGGCGCCCTTGATCAGAATCTGCTCGATGGTGCCTCGCTCGAGATCCTTGGCCACCCGCGTTCCCAGGTTCAACATGGTGGCGGTCATGCCAGCGACCCGCAGCTCCTCGATGTGTTGCGGCAGGGCGCTGGCGATCACCAGCGCATCCTCGGTGATCAGCGCTGCGGCCTCCACTTCGGGAGTGCTTGTGAGCATGGCGCGAAGAATGCGGTTGAGTTCGTCGGTGCGTGACACTAGCTCCTCCTGGATTGGGAACAAAAAGAGATCACAAGTCGGACATCAAGAGATTCACAGATGCCGACTTATGATCGTAACTAACAACAATGTCCTGGGATAGAATTTGAACAATTGCGACAAATTCACAATTATTCCTATTCACTTGTTTGCGAATGAAATCAATAACTTCTCGTGGCAATCACGCCCATTCGCACTCGCAGGTGAAGTGCCGCAGGTACTTGGGCTGCTTGGTGATCTTGACGCCGCGGATGTGGCGGGCGTTGGCCTTCACGTCGGCGATCACTTCGGCGGCGAAGTCGAAGTGGCTCTGGGTGTACATGCGGCGGGGGAAGGCGAGCCGCACCAGCTCCATGCTGTGGTAGGTCTCGGTGCCATCGTCCAGATGCTTGCCGAACATCACGGAACCGATCTCCACGCCGCGGATGCCGCCTTCCAGGTAGAGCGCGTTGCACAAAGACCACGCCGGGTAGTGTTCCACCGGCATATCGGGCAGCACGGTCTTGGCATCGAGGTACACCGCGTGGCCACCTGTGGGTTTCACGAAGCCCACGCCGATGGCTTCGAGCTTTTCGCCCAGGTATTCGGCGGTGCGCAGGCGATAGCGCAAGTAATCCTCGTCCATGCCCTCCACCAGACCCACGGCCAGAGCTTCAAGATCCCGGCCCGCCAAACCGCCGTAGGTGGGGAACCCTTCCGTGAGGATCAGCATGTTGCGCACCGCATCCAGCCATCGATCATCCCGCAGCATGATGAAGCCGCCCATGTTCACCATGCCGTCCTTCTTGGCGCTCATGGTGCAGCCGTCGGCGTACGAGAACATCTCCTGGCAGATTTCCTTGATGGTCTTGTGCTGGTAGCCCTCTTCGCGGAGCTTGATGAACATGGCGTTCTCGCTGAAGCGGCACACGTCCATGATGAAGGGCTTGCCGTACTTCTTCAGCAACGCGCTGACGGCGCGGATATTGGCCATGGAGACGGGTTGGCCGCCGCCGGTGTTGTTGGTGACGGTGATCATGCCGAAAGGCATGCGATGGCCTTCCTTCTTCAGCAGATCCTCGAGCTTTTCCAGATCGAGGTTGCCCTTGAAGGGATGGATGAGGCTGGGCTGAAGGCCTTCGGCGATGACTAGATCCAGGGCTTCCACGCCATTGAATTCCAGGTTGGCGCGGGTGGTGTCGAAGTGGCAGTTGTTGGGCACCACGTCGCCCTGCTTGCACACGGCAGAGAACAGCACTTTCTCGGCGGCGCGGCCCTGGTGCGTGGGCACCAGGTGGGCCATGCCCGTGATGTCCTTGAGAACGGCCTCGAGCCGGAAGAAGCTGCGGGCGCCGGCGTAGCTTTCATCGCCGAGCATGATGGCGGCCCACTGGGCGCTGCTCATGGCGCCGGTGCCCGAATCCGTGAGCCAATCCAGCAGCACGTCTTCGGCCCTCAACTTGAACACGTTGAGCTTGGCTTCTTCCAGCAGGCGCACGCGCTCCTCGCGGGTGGTCATGCGGATGGGCTCCACGGATTTGATGCGGAACGGTTCGATCATGGTCTTGGGCATGGGAAACCTCTAGAGAGATGAGGACAGGAAAGAAGAAGAGCGAGTCTAACGAAGGCTTGAAGCGAATCGGGAGGAGGCCTCCAGAAAAGAGATTTTCTCAGGATCCTCCAGGTTCCGCGGAAAACCACTCAGCTCCCGTCATCACAGGAGGAGCGGGCTTCGTGCTCCGCGCGGCGCTGCTTCCGACGTCCTCGGTTCATCCGCGCTCCGCCAGCAGCCGGAGGCCCACCAGGGCGCGCTCCATGGTGGCGAACACCGGCAGGCCCGCCTTCATCATGGCTTCGCGGTACGGTTCGAACATGGAGCCCGCATCCACCGTCACGCCCACTCGGGTGGACGTGTCCAGGGCCAGCTTCCGCAGGCTTTGGGCGAAGGCGACCATGGCGGCAGGATCCGTGGTGTTCAGGCGCTGGGTGAGGGGCACGAGCCCCACCACCACGCTATCGGCCTCGCCCTGGGCCAGCAGTTTCGTGCCCTCGAAGTACGGCGTTTCCGAGGCCATGGGCGTGAGATCCAAGGGCAGATGCGCCGACACCAGGTTCGAAAGCTGCTGGGCTTCCAGCATGGCCGCCAGGCGCGCCTCCTCGTCGTGGGACAGCTTCGCCGCGCACAGCGGAGCTTCCACCAGATCGGCGCTCACCACGCTTTCGAAGCCCGCGTTGGTGACCACGGCCACCTTGTGGGGGCGTCCTTCGGGATACGACGCCAGCCACGTCAGCACCGCGTCGAAATCCGCGAGGGCCTCGCAGACGATGACGCCCGCGCGGCGCAACAGCGCTTTCTGAAGCTCCCAATCTCCCGCCAGAGCGCCGGTATGACTGCTGGCGGCGGCCATGCCCGCCTGGCTGCGGCCACCTTTGTACATCACCACCCGCTTGCCCTGGGCGGTGAGTTCGCGGGCTGCGCGGGCGAAGGCCAGCAGATCGCCGGGCTGGAATCCTTCGACATAGGTGGCCAGCACCTTCAGGCGCGCATCCTGGCCCAAGGCCTTCAGAAAATCCGAAAGGCGCAGATCCATTTGGTTGCCGATGGAGCAGGCATAGGCCATGGGCAGGAAAGGCGAAGCGGAAAGGCGGCTCACCAGGAAGGCGCCGGACTGGCTCACCAAAGCCAGCGGCCCTCCGGGCAGTACCGTGGGCAGCTTGTGTTCGGGCAGAAACAGCGTGTTCAACCGCCGCTCGGCACAGAGAAAACCCAGACCATTGGGCCCGATGAGCAGGGGCGTCCAGAGCCCTTTGGAACGGCGCTCCGCCAATAGCGCCTGGACCCGTTTCCCCAGCCCTTCCTTGTCGGCGCCATCCCCGATGCCGCCGGGCACCAGGTAAAGAATCTGCGCGCCGCCGCCCTGGGCGCAGAGCTGTTCGATGGCTTCCACCGTCTGCGGCGCAGGCAGGCTCAGGATGAGGATATCCACGGGGCGCTGCGCCAAATCCGCCACGCTTTCCAGGCAGGGTATGCCGTCGATGTCGGGCGTGTTGGGCTTGATGGGAACGATGTTGGCTCGGCCCAAATCGCCCCGCAGCAGGTTGTCGAGGATGGTGCGGCCCGGCGTACCGGCCTTGGTGGAAATGCCCGCCAACGCGATGGAACGGGGCCGAACCAGCCATTCCAGCACTTCCGCGGCCTTCAATTCGGGGTGGATGGCGGGTTTGAGGGCCGTTTCCGTGGTGCCCACGCCATCCAGGGCGATGGGACGCCCTTCTTCATCCAGCACCATGGGATTCATTTCCAGCAGCGTGGCGCCTTCGGCTTCCAGCAGATCCGCCAGTTTCCATAGACCTTGGAAGAAGGCTCGGAGCTTGGGCTCATCCGTGAGGGCCTTGCCCTGGCGCATGGTGCCCAGCCACGTGCGGCCCAGCCAATGGGCCTTGAAATCAGCCAGCGCTTCTTCCGGCGTGGCGAGCGCCAGGGGCCAAAGCAGGGGCTTGATCTCCTCGCCCCAGGCGTTGGTGAGAATGCCGCCGATGCCCATCACCAGCGTCCAGCCCGCTTCCGGGGTTTTGCGAAGGGCCACCAGAGCCTCGGTAGGCGCACCGGAGAGCTTCTTGAAGTCCACCTTCCGGGCCACCAGCGTGCCGATGTACTGCCCGTGGGCGCTGGCGGCAGCCTTCATGGTTTCGTGATGGGCCCAGACCTTGTCCGCATCGAAGGCGTCGAACTGCACCAGGCCCAGATCCGACTTGTGCCAGACATCGGTGGCCGTCCCCTTGATCACGATGCCCTGCCCCGGCGAAAAGCCCAGGGTCGCCACATCGCCCTTTTCCTTCACCACGCCCCAGCGGTCGATGCATAAGCCCACCTGGGTCAGCAACTCGTAAGCGCGAATCTCGTGGATGAATCCGGTTCCCATGGGCGCCCCTTTTTTCTCGAAAAACAACTGCATGTCAGTATCACGGCCCCGGCCTGTGGCACGGATCACAGGGCTTTTTTCTACCCCTCCTGCTGATGAAATCAGGCCTCGATCACGCTGCAAAAAAAATGAAGACCAAGTCTCAAGACTCTAGTTTTTTGCGCCGAGGAAACCCTGGAGGAGCAACCATGAAGACCGCACTGAACCTTATCACCCTCCTGCTGACGAGCGCACTCTCCGCTGGCGAACTGCCCCCGGAAACCGCTGCCAAGTACCTCAAGGTCATCGCCTCCACGGCGGGCAACAAGGTCAGCTGTCGCGATGCGGCTCTGAAAGCGGCCCTCGAAGGCGCGGGCATCAAAGTGGATGGCGATGCCAAGGTCATCTGGGCCACCAATCCCCTCGAAATCAAAAGCAACAAGGGCAAGCTCGTGGTCGTCGGTCGTCGGGACATGCTGGCCGCTGGGGGCTGCATCGCCATTCTGGAAGAAGGCGGGAAAACGAAAATCTACCTAAACCAGCCCGCCATTCTGGCCAGCGGCGTCGCCCTGAGCGACATGATCTACAAGGTGGGCGAGAAGTAGGACAAGCCGCCGGACAAACTCAATCCGAACCCCAGCTGACCCAGCCCGCACGGCCAGGGATTTCCCTGCGGTCCATGGCTCGGGCGGGCGGACCTGCCGCTTTCAGCTCGGGAAGCCAGTCCGCATGGGTGATGGCCTGAACGCCGCGTTGGCGCAGTCCCGCAAGAAAAGCATCGAAGGTTTCGGCGAGGGCCCCGCCCTCCACTTCCGTGTGCAACGCATACACGTTGAGCGCATCCTCCCGGAGGAGGCTCCATACCTCCTCGTTCACCTGCTGGGCAGTGCGCCCCTCCAGGCCCAGCAGCTCATCCAGGGTCGGCAAGGTGGTGGGAATCTGAAGCGTTTTCAGGGTGCGGCCTCGCACGATGGGATAGAAAGGCGCGAATCCCCGGCAGTCTCCTGCGTAGTCGAGACCGTAGGTTTCCTCGATTTCCAGGGTGTCGTCGTTGCAGCGCCAGGCTGGACTCACAGCCCCTCTGGCCTTTTCACCGAACACCTGAACGAAGGCCTCATGGGCCTGGGCGAACCAGCTCTCCAGCCAGCGCCGGGATTTGCGATCCAGCAGATCGTGGTACTGCACGTGATCCCAGCCGTGAATGGCCACCTCGTGACCCGCTTCCCTGGCGGAACGCATTTCGGTGGCGGCCCGTTTCCAGATGATGGGCGCGGGCAGCAGGGTGCCGTACATCATGGTCTTGAGGCTGTAGAGCTTGCCCGGTCCCGAAGTGCGACGCATCTTGGCCAGAAAGCCTTTGCGGAAGATGCGACGGATGGCCTTGCCGCTGCTGTCGGGACCGAAACTGAAGTAGAAGCTGGCTTGCATGCTGTGGCGATCCAACATCCTGAGCAGCGCCGGAATGCCTTTCAGCGAGCCTTCCAGCGTATCGACGTCCACCCGGAGCGAAATGCGTTTCATGGGTTCCTCAGGCTTTCGGAGCAGTCCGCTCGGCGCGCCTGGATGAAGGTGCGAAGAGCCTCCCTGGCTTCCACCGTCATGCACCCCAGCACCATTCCCAGCCGCAACGGCAGGGGATCGCCCTCCAGGCGCTCCACATGCCTGACGCTTCCGATCGTTTGGATCTCCACTCCGCCTGGCAACACCGTTTCCACTTCCACCTGGGCATGCAGGTCCACGTCGAAGAGCTCTCGACAGCCCAGCCCCAACCCGGATTCCGTGAGGTTCAGCAGGCAGGCCTCCCGGCGCTCGCCCTTGAAATCAAGATAGGCCTTGAGGGGAGGCAACTCCGGCGCCGCCACCCGCACATCTCCCCGGCGACGGATCTCGACACTCCAGGGCCAGGCGAGGCGCAGCGTGGGTAGAGCCTCCTCCTGGACCACGCCTCCATCCAAGAGGCGCGTCTGCAGCATCAGCACTTCCTCGTCCACCAGCACGGAGAGGATCATGGGCGTTCCCACGGAGGGCAGTTGATCCCTCTGCTTGAGGCCCACCAACTCCAGGGCCTGATCGGCTTCCACGAGGCCCATGCGCAGATCACCCAGCAAACGAACGCTGCCCACTTCCCGCAGGCTGGCGGGGGCCTCGATTTCGAAAGCCCTCGTCAATAGGACCTTCAGCTCATCCTGACCGGGTTGACGAATCTCGGACATCTCAGACTCCCATGAACAGGCGTTCCGCGAGGTGTTTCGGAAACCCCGCTTCCAGAATGGCCTTCGCGGCCCCTTCGTAATCGTAATCGACACGCTGAAGCTTCACACGCCATTGCTCCGAGTCGAAGTAAAGAAAACTGGCCCTGGGATCACGATCCCTTGGTTGGCCTACGGACCCCGGATTGACGAGATAGCGGCAATGAGGTTTCAGAACGAACCATTTGCCTGCGGGCAAAGCGACCCAGCGCATGGAATCGTGAACGGTATCCAACTCAAATGCGCCTGGAATGTGAGTGTGGCCGAAGAAACAAAGATGGCCAGAAAAGGAACGAAAAGATCGCTGCGCATCCCATTCGTCGGCGAGGTAGTCATCCTCGTTGGAGGGCGACCCGTGGGAGATGAAGAAGGCCTCGTTCACCAATGACGGGGCAGACACTGTCTGGGGACCCATGGGAAGATTCCCCAAAAAAGAGGAATGCTTCGAGATCAATTGATGGCGGGTCCAAAGACACGCCATCCGGGCCACTGGACTGAAATGATGGATGGGGACCAGCGAAGAGCAAGCTCGATCGTGATTGCCTCGCACCATGATCTTGGGTTCTAGTGCGTGGATCTTCTCCATGACTTCATTAGGATGAACGCCGTAATCCACGAAATCCCCCAGCAGCACGTAACGGGAGATGGTTCGGCGAGAGGCATGCCTCAGCACCGCGCCCAGGGCGTGGAGATTGGCGTGAATGTCCGAAAGGATGAGTTCCATAAAACGTTGAAAGAGTGTCGCATGAACCACGCGGAGATCGTAGGCAGGAAAACCCGCCCCATCGCGCAGAACCCGCCCAAGCCCCATGGCCAGTGAGCCCTGGGGGATTTGCGCCCAGGACTAACAGTTCCCTCCCAGGGCCGTCGCCAAGTCCTCCGCACTGCGCCCCAGCGGCATCACCATGGGCGCCTCGGCCCAACGAGACGTGCGTTGGCGCCAACGCTCCATGAAGGTGTCGCGATCCGCCGCCAGAGGTCGGGAGGGGTCCAAGGCCACTCGCGCCCAAGCCCGAACCGGCCTTTCGGCGATCCAAAGGGGTTGGAAGTGCGCTTGCCGCACCGCGTGACGGATGACCTCGCTCTCCCAGGCGCCCCCGCCCAAAGCCAGGATGCACGGCCCTTCCAGAAGCGGAAGCAGGGAGGCCTCCTCTCGTTTTCGGAACACGGCTTCGCCTTCCTCGGCAAATATCCGAGCGATCGATTTCCCCGCAGCCCCCGTCACCACCTCATCCAGATCGTGCCAGGGCATCCCCGTTCGTCGCGCCAAGGCCTGCGCCAAGATGCTCTTGCCGCTGCCACTGCCGCCGATCAAGGCCACGCCTTGGCCGCGTTGCAGTGGAGGCCGCACCTTCCATCGCGCCACCTGCGCTTGCCAAAGCAATTCGCCAGGATCGGAAGCGGGCAGGATCTCTCCCACCATGGCGAGGCTTTCGGCACCAGCGTCGAAGCAGGAGGTCGCATCGCCCAGCGTCAATCCCCCGATGGCGATGGGCGCAACGCCTTGGGCGCGAAGGGCCACGCTACCTCGATGAATGCCTTCCAGCCCGATGGGCTCGGCGTGATCGGTTTTTGTGCTCGTGGCCCGGAAGGGACCCATGCCCGCATGATCGCAAGCGCCGTCCACCTCCTGCCATTCCGCGTCCCCATGGGTGGACGTGCCCAGGTGCAAGCTCTCGAGCCCAGGCAATCGGCGCGCTTCTGAAGGCGGCAAATCCCCTTGCCCCAGATGCAGCCCCCAGGGCTGGAACCCCGACTGCACCGCCAATAGCGCAAGATCAGCGCGGTCGTTGATGCAGATC
>JAJTBC010000189.1 GCA_021287085.1 Bacillota bacterium
GACATCGCTTCGGAATGGACCTGAAGCTTGAACTCCGCGTGGAGGGATCGAACAAGATTCGGCCATGGGTCTCTCGACCCGGTGATCCCCGCAAGGTTTTCGCGGAAGCCCTGGCTTATCTGGATGCACCCATGGCGGATGATTCACCGGTGCTGCCTCGAGCCTCGGAGCGATTCTGGGATCTGGTGGAGGGGACTGGCAACAGCATGGAGCAGGATCCGACCCTGATGCGGACCCTCGTGGAGAACGTGGTGACCCAGGAGCCTAACTGCGCCGGGGGCTGGGCCACGTTGGCGGCCCTTTCCTACTGGCAGCTTTTCCGAAAGACGCCCACCCTCGACGATGGCGGTTTTCACGAATGCGAAGCCTTTTTCCGAAAGGCCTTCCAGCTGGTACCCGGCTATCCCCGTGCCGTGGACGACTACTGCGGCTTCAAGACGGATCTGGGTGATCCCAGAGAAGCGCTGGAAGCCACCTTTGCGGCCATCAAGCGGTATCCCCGCGTGCCTCATCTCCGGGGCGCCCTGGCCTATCCCGCCCGTATGGCGGGCCTGCTGGAGGGGGCGACCAACGCCATTCGGGTCAGGGATCAACTGGGAGGTACCCATCGCTTCGAGCGGGATACCGTGGAGAACACGTATCTCTACCTGGGCGACTGGTCGAGCTTCGAGCGTCTTCTCGGAGCCAGCTCTTCGGATCGGGTGGAACCCAGCCGGGATTTCTATCGGGGCTACATTCGCCTGATCCAGGGCCGGCGCGACGAGGCATTGACGCATTTCGTCCATGCCCAGAAGGCCAAAGGCAATTGGATTCAGTTCGAGACCTTGGCGGGCATTTACGAGCTGGCCCTTACGGGCAAGACCGAGGAAGCCCTGCAGCAGCTTTATCAATTCAGGGCCGAGCGAGCCTTGCTCAAGGTGCCGGATGGCGAATTCACCTTCAAGCTGGCCGAGGCCTTCGCGTTTCTGGGCAACAAGCATGAAGCCCTCGAAACCGCCCTGCGCGCCCACGCTCAGGGCTTCGGATGCACCGTGTGGTACGAACGCAGCCCTTTGCTGGCCAATGTGCCCCGCGAGGCCCGCTGGAACTTTCTCCTCCAGCACATGAACGAGCGCCAGGCCCTCATGGAACAAAGCTTCCCCGCCCGACGCTTTCGCGAGTGACGGGCGGGAAAGCCATCTAGAACGGCGACTGCGGGCGGCTTTCGCCAGCTACCAGCCCATCTGCCTGCCCTTGTTCTGCTTCTCGAGCCACTTCACGAGGGGCGCGAAGTACTCGGCCATGGCGCGGGTGTTGAGATCTTCGCCGGTGGTTTCGCGCAGGAGCTTGCGCCAGTCCTCGGTGGCACCCTTGGAGAGCCAGGATTTCAGGAACTCGCCCACCTGCTTGTTGCCCGCGTAGTTGGCAGCATGCACATCCTGCTTGAGGATCTTTTTGCAGATGGCGTCGTGCATCTGGTACTTGAAGACCGTGGCGATGGCGTAGTTGTAGTAGTAGGCGGGATTGTCGTTGATGTGGGTCTTGGTGGCGGCATCGCAGAACTGCTCGCCGCGCGGCGCGGGCGGCTCCACGCCCTGGATGTCGCGCACCAGCTTCCACCAGCGGGCGTTCATCTGATCGGCGGGCATGTTGCCCGCGTAGAAATCCGCTTCCCATTCGGTCATGGTGCCGCTGGCCCAGGCCATGAAGGGAATGGCCACTTCCAGCGCTTCATTGAGCAGCAGCAGGTTCTGATCCACCTTGTAATCGGCGGGCAGCACACCGGCGCTCTTGAGGTACGGCACTTGCCGAGTGGCCAAGGCGATGAGCTCGCCCATGCCTTCGTGCAGCGCGGGGCTAGCGCTGTTGCGCAGCAGGTAGGGCACGTTGGGATTGCTGTAGCTGATGAAGTAGTAGCCGTGGCCCAGTTCGTGATGGGTGGTCTCGAACCAGTTGAAATTGGGCTCGATGCTCATGAGCGAACGCACGTCGGTGTCCAGATCCAGATGCCAGCAGGAAGCGTGGCTGTTCTTCTTGCGAGCTTCGCCGGGCTTCACGGGATAGAGATCCGATTTCACCCAGAAGCTGGCGGGCAGCGAGGGGAAGCCCAGGCCCACATAGAATGCTTCGGCGGTCTTGATGATCTTTTCCGGCGCCCAGTTCTTCACGAAGGGATCGAAATCCACGCCTTCCACCATGCCCGTCCAGTTCTGGCTCCAGCGGTTGTTGAGCCAGTGGGCGGGAATGGCCTTGGGCACGGGCTGATGGTACTTCTTGGCCAGTTCGTACTTCACCCAAGTGTGAAGCTGCACATAGAGCGGCTTGAGCACGGTGACGAAATCCCGGTGCATCTTCACCATTTCGGCGGTGGTCATGCCGTGCTTGGCGGCCTGCAGAGCGAAGTAATCGGGATAGCCCAGCTCTTTGGCGCAGCCGTTGCGCAGATCCCGCAGCTTCACCAGCCCCTCTCGCAGCGCCGGGCCGTTGTCTTTGGAAGCGGTCCACCACTTCATGCGCTCCGCAAGGTCGGTGCTGTGCGAAAGCACATCGTCGATCTGGTTGGCGCTGACGGCGCGCCCATCCACCTTCCACACAAAGCCGTTCATGGTGCTGGCCTGGGCTGTTTCCGCCGCGATGCGCGCAGCGGTGAGGGTGGGATTGGTCATGGGGCCTTCGGCGGCGTTGAAGAGCACCCAGTTCAATTGCGCCACGGTGACAGGCTTGAGTTGATCCTTGTGGGCCAGCAGTTCCCGCGCTTCGCGAATGAGCATGGGGTTGCCGTTGAAGGCGGCGAAGGCCTTGCCTGCGGCTTCGGCAGCGGCATCGTTGGCGGGCTTCACGTCCGTGGCCGCGGCCCAGGCGGCTTCCTGGGCCACGTAGGTGAGGGATTGGTAGCCCGCGTTCACGATCTGGAGGAAACGGTCGGCGCGTTCCTGGTAGGGGGAAAGGGCTTGGGCGATCATGGGCGCTCCGATCACCAGGGCGGGTAGCAGTCGCATGGGAACCTCCGAAAGGGGGGACGGATTGTGATGAACCTCAAAAAGGGGGCCGGAAGGGAACCCCGTCCCGCCATGGTACTCTTGGAAATGCGGAATGGCGCGCCGCCATTCCCCACCTCGTAAGGATGCTCTATGCGTTACCTGCCATCGGCCCCTGCGGAGGACCGGGCGCTTCTGGACGCCATTGGCGTGGAGCGTGCCGAAGACCTGCTCCAGGGCATTCCCCGTGAACTGCAATTGGATCGGGAACTGAACCTGCCCACCCAAGCTTCGGAACTGGACGTGCTGCGCACCCTGGAAGGCCTTGCGGCCCAGAATCGCGTTTTCAGCGCCCGCTTTCTGGGTGCGGGAGCCTACGAACACTACGTGCCCGCTGCGGTGGACATGATCACCAGCCGCCAGGAATGGTTCACGGCCTACACGCCCTACCAGCCCGAAGTGAGCCAGGGCACCCTCCAGGCCATCTTCGAGTACCAGACCCTGGTCTGCGATCTCACGGGCCTCGAAGTCACCAACGCCTCGATGTACGACGGCGCCACTGCCACCGTGGAAGCGGCCCTCATGGCCGTGCGCCTCGCCCGCAAGAAGAACACCATCCTGGTGAGCCAGGGCCTGCATCCCCACTACCAGGAAGTGCTTTGCACCAACATCACGCCCCACGCGGATCTCAAGCTGGTGGAACTCAAGCTCAAGGATGGCGTGACGGATCTCGATGATCTCAAGGCCAAGCTCAATGGTGATGTGGCCTGCGTGATGGTCGGCTATCCCAACTTCCTGGGCTGCGTGGAGGATCTGAAGGCCATTGCCGAGCTGACCAAGGCCGCTGGCACGCTGCTGGTGTCCGTCACCCAGGAATCCATGGCCTTCGGCTGGCTCGAAGCCCCCGGCAAACTCGGTGCGGACATGGCTTGCGGCGAAGCCATGAGCTTCGGCAACCACCCCAATTTCGGCGGTCCCTTCCTGGGCTTCATGGCCGTGAAGGATGCACACAAGCGCGAGATTCCGGGTCGTCTCGTGGGCGAGACCAAGGATCTCAACGGCGACCGAGGCTACGTGCTGACCCTTGCCAGCCGCGAGCAGCACATTCGCCGCGACAAGGCCACTTCCAACATCTGCTCCAACCAGGCGCTGGTGGCCCTTCGCGCCAACATCTTCCTTCAGCTCGCAGGCCCCGAGGGGCTGCGCGGCCTGGCGGAACAGAACGTCGCCAAGGCCCAGTACCTGCGCGAAAAGCTGCTGGCGCTGCCCTCCTTCGAGAAGGTCCACGATCAGCCCTTCTTCAACGAATTCACCCTGCGCTACAAGGGCGATGTGAAGGCCATGCAGGCCGCCTGCGCCGAAGCAGGCATCCTGGCGGGCCTGGATCTGAGCCCCTACGGCGAAAGCCTCAAGGGCTGCACCCTTTGGTGCGCCACCGAAACCACCACCCGCGAACAGATGGATCGACTGGTGGCTGTGCTGTCCCATCTCTCGACTCAGGCTTGAGGATTCCCATGGCTCTCCGCACTCGCGAACCTCTGATCTTTGAACGCTCCGTGCCCGGCAAGGTGGGCATGGATCTGCCCAAGCTGGACGTGCCTGTGGCCAAGGACACCCGTCCGGCCCATCTCAAGCGCGCGGGCTTCGAGGCCCTGCCTTCCTGCTCCGAAGTGGAGGTGATTCGCCACTTCACGCGCCTGTCCAAGTGGAACTTCGGCGTGGACGATGGGATGTATCCCCTGGGCTCCTGCACCATGAAGCACAACCCGCGCCTCAACGAGAAAACGGCGGCGCTGCCCGGCTTCACCCAAAGCCATCCCATGGCCTCCGATGTCCACGTGCAGGGCAATTTGGCCTTGATGTTCACCCTGCAGGAATGGCTCAAGGAAATCACGGGCCTGCCTGCGGTGACGCTGCATCCCAGCGCGGGCGCGGCCGGCGAGTTGACGGGCGTGATGCTCATGCGCGCCTATCACCTTTCCAAGAACGCACAGCGTCGCGTCATCCTCATTCCCGATAGCGGTCACGGCACCAACCCCGCCACGGCGGCCATGGCGGGCTACGATGTGGTGGAACTGCCCAGCCGCGAGGACGGCACCATCAGCTTCGAGGATGTGACCGATCCCAGCACCGGCAAGGTGCGCAAGGGCTTCGCGACGCTGATCCGCGAACTGGGTACCGAGATCGCCGGAGCCATGATCACCAATCCCAACACCCTGGGCATCTTCGAGTACCGCATCAAGGAGATCGCGGATGCGCTGCATGGCGTGGGCGCGCTGCTCTACATGGACGGCGCGAACATGAACGCCCTGGTGGGTACGGCGCGACCCGGCGATTTCGGCGTGGACGTGATGCACCTGAACCTGCACAAGACCTTCTCCACGCCCCACGGTGGCGGCGGCCCCGGCTCCGGCCCCGTGGCGTGCTCTGCGGCCCTG
>JAJTBC010000206.1 GCA_021287085.1 Bacillota bacterium
CCTTGACATCCCCCGAGAGGCTGCGGTTCCCTTCACGGATCATGCGCATGCTGAGCACGGGAGGGACGTCGGGTCGGTTTGGCTGCCAGTAGCGGAGATCGGCCAGGCTGATCTTTCCCTTGGTGTCCCCGTGGCGCACGATGATGGGAATGGAAATGCCCAGGACCGTGGTCACCTTAACAGAGAGCTTCTTTTCGGTTTCGGTGCTGGGCGGCGTGGGCGGTTCTGGCGGGGGTACGGCCTGGAACAGGAGGTGGGATCGGTATTCCCCGTTGGGCAAGCCCTCGGGCTTGCGAAGCTGGACGCGCACCGTCTGCATTTCCCCGGGGCGGAGTTCCACTTGTCGGGGGCTGAAGCGGATCAGATCCGCCGCGGTGGTTTCCCCTTCCTTCCGGGGGCGTTCCTGCACCTCGCCGTTCTCGTCCATGGCCATTTCCTTGAACAGGATCCGGTAGGTGACGGTGCCCTTGCCCGCGTTGCGCAGCATGATTTCTTCGGAACGCAACCGACCTTCCAGCACCACTCGCGTGGGCATGAGGGAAAGATTGCCGCCGAAGGTGTCCGCGTCCGGGGCAGCGGGGGGGGGTGGTGGCGGATTCTGCTGGCCCCAGAGCAGGGTCGAGGCCAGGGTTGCTGCGAGGAAAAGACACCGAGGGGAGATCATGATCGCTTCCTTCCGTCAAAGGCCCGAAGGCCGCCCTGCACTGGGCGGCCTTCGGGGGCAAATCGCACTACGGGTTTGTAGGACACGCCGCCTTTGGCGCATCGAGCAGGCTGTGCCTCCTCAGGGACGGAATCACTTGTAGGCCACCGTCACATGAACCGTGCCAGCGTGGGGGCCATAGATGTTCTTGGGGATGGTCAGCACGCCGGCCACGCCGAAGTGCTTGGCGGCCACGAAATTGGGCAGGGGATTGAAGAAACCGCAGGCGTCAGCGGGAAGGTCGGTGGTGATGGCCACCTTCACGCCGTCCTGCAGGTCCACTTCGGCGCCGGGGACGTTGCCGCTGGCGTCAGCGACCTTGCCCTCGACCATGACGTTCACGCCGTAGCGGGAGTCGTGCTTGTAGTGGAAGAAAGCCGGGCTGGGGGTGCCATCCCAGGCGGCGCAGTTGTCGTAGGTGATGCTCTTCACGGTGGGATTCTGGTTCGGCTTGGTGTCGGACACCATGGTGACCGTGCCGCCCTGGTCATAGGCATCCATCAAGATCGTGCCGAAGCACAGGCCCTGAGTGCTCTGGACGTAAACCGGCGCCACGATGTTCACGCCGACGCAGGCGCTGGCGGAAGAGGTGGCACCCACGGGGCCAGCGGCGAAGAGGGAGGTGGCGCCAGCGACGAGGGCGAGGGCGATGAAGGTTCGCATGATAGCTCCTTGTGGGAGAGTCCGATATATTATTCATATTCGGACAAGATTGAGAAACGTCTGCCAACTTCCGACGAAGTCGACAAGCAGGGAGGAGATAGACCCAAGACAAGGCATTCCCGGGTGTATGCCATGGGTGGATCTGGAATTCCTGGGGGAGAAGTCCCTACCAGGGAAATGATGAAGAATGAATACTTCACCGAAAGTGTCGCGCTGTTGCTAGGCGACTTCAAGGGATAAAAAGGTTAAAAGTTCGTTAGATATGTCGGAAAAACACAATTACAATTTAATAAACACAATGGTTTATGGCTCATTCGAAAATATAGCCAAATCCCCACAGGGTTCGAATGAGGGTCGGTTCGGAAGGATCGTCTTCCACTTTCTCGCGCACACGTCGGATGTAGACATCCAATCGCTTCGGTGTGCCGTGATGGTTCTTGCCCCAGACCTTTTCGAGCAGTTCCTCGCGGCTGATGGGTTTCCCCGCATTCTGCATCAGGGTGGCGAGAAGCTGGAATTCGTGCGGTGTGAGATCGATTTCGCGATCTTCTTTGAAGCATTTCTGAAGCTGGAAATGCATGCTCAGGCCGTGATGCTTCAGCGGAGCGTCTTGAAGGGTAAGGGTTCTGCGAAGAATGGCCTTTACGCGCGCAAGGACTTCTCTCGGATTGAAGGGCTTGGTCATGTAATCGTCAGCGCCCAGTTCGAGCCCCTTGATCTTGTCTTCGTCCTCTTTGCAGACTGTGAGCATCAGGATGGGAACGGCGTCGTTCTCGCTGCGGAGGGTGCGGCAGATGGCGAAACCATCCAGGCCAGGGAGGAGAAGATCCAATACCAGGAGCTTGGGATGGTGTTCACGGCACAACGCCAGCGCGGCTTCCCCGCTGTCTGCTTCCAGAACGGAGTAGCCCGCTTGAGTCAAGGTGCGGTAGATGAGCAATCGCGTGGCGGGCTCATCCTCCACAACAAGAATCAGGTCCTCGCCATTGCTCACGGTCCAGTCCTCTCGCAAATTGCGATGTGCTGGCCTAATTATAGCGACGAGCGGCGATTCTCCATCAATGACTTGCGCTTATTGGTTTTTTTTCGAGCTCCTTTTCAGTGCCCCTGGTGTTTATCTGAAACCAGGGCCGACCAGGGTTTGGAGGGAAGGGAACGGCGAATTGTTCTGTGCCCACGATGACGCGATCTGGTTGTTAGCGTTGGCTTAGATCCATTGAGGTGAGAAGCGAAACGACGGTTTGCGACAAGGCGGGAAAATCTTTATGCAGCATCGATTCTGCGCGGTTGGATTGTCCTCCCTGATGTGCACGCAGGATCTCTCCGGCCATTTGATGGAAATCTCGGTGCTTGATCACCAGAGGCGCGTAGTTCTGATGGGTGTTGAATTTTCGTCCTGAGCCGTGAAGCCATTTGCCCAAGGCGCAGAGGTCGTCCTTGCACACCACCTGGATATCCAAGGTCTCGCGGCTCCTCCCAGCCAGCACGTTTTTAAGGCGCCCGCTCCAGGCCTGATGCGCTGCCACGGCGGCTTCCACATCCAACTGGAGATCAAACGAAGCTGTTTCTTGGGCCAAGAGATCCGATTCATTGGCCAAAGTGGCTAGGTCTTGCTGTGTGTCCTGCATGGTGGATGCGACCTGAGCGGATTCAACGGCATTACGCTCGCTCACGTGCCGGATGGCCTCGGTGCGCTGGGCGATCTCCTCGCCGGCTCTGGCCTGTTCGCCCGTGGTGATTCCGATCTCTTCCACCTGTCGTGCGAGAAGGGTGACTTCATCCAGAATGCGATCCAGGGCTTTGGACGTACCTTCCACCTTCTGCGCCCCGTGACCGACGATGGAGTGGGTCTGTTCGATGAGGCCTTCGATCTCTCGGGCCGCAGTGGCACTGCGTTCGGCGAGTTTACGCACCTCTTCGGCCACCACCGCAAATCCCTTGCCGAGGCTGCCAGCCTTGGCGGCTTCAATGGCGGCGTTGAGGGACAGCAGATTGGTCTGCCGAGCGATTTCCTGGATAACCTGCACGGCAGAGACAATGCGATGCGTGGCCTCCTGGATTTCGGTCATGGCCTGGGCGGTTTCGCGACCAAAGGTGGCGCCCTGTTCGGCCTGAAGCAGAGTGGAATGGGCACCACCGGAGGCGGCCTGGACCGTACGAGAAACCTGCTCGATGGAGGCGGACAGCTGGTGGATGGCGGCAGAGGCTTGTTCGGTGGCGTCTCGCTGGCTCTCGCTGCCCTTGGCCACCTGGTTCGTAGCGGTCTTGATCGCCTCGATGCGATGGACCAGATCTGAAACCAGCGTGGCGGTCTTGGCGCTGGATTTCTGGATCGTCCCAAGAGACCGATTCATGCGTTTCTGGTACACGCCGATGGAGCGTGCCACATCTCCCACTTCGTCCTGCCATGGGAACTCCCGGAGCGTTTCCAGGCTCTCCATGAGCGCTCCCAGATCCACTAGGGATTTCTTGAGATCGGCCACCACCAGCAATCCCAGCACCATGGACAAGCCGGCGGCCGAGGTGAACAGCAGAAGGGGGCG
>JAJTBC010000215.1 GCA_021287085.1 Bacillota bacterium
CCGTGGTGATGAGATCCAGATCGTATTCCCGCTCCAGGCCTTGATTTTCGACAGCTACTACGATCCCTACCGCGGCATCGTGTGCCTCATCCGCATCGTCAACGGCACCCTGCGCCCCGGCGAAACCATCCAGTTCATGGCCACAGGCTCCCAGTACCGCGTGGACGAAATCGGCGTCTTCAGCCCCAAGATGCAGAAGCTCCCGGAAATGAGCGTGGGCGAAGTAGGCTACCTCACGGGCAGCATCAAGCAGCTTTCCGATGTGAAAGTGGGCGACACCATCACCCACGTGCTCTCCAACACCACCCGGCCTGCCACCGACATGCTCAAGGGCTTCAAGGAGCTTCAGCCCGTGGTCTTCGCGGGGATTTTCCCCACCAACAGCGACGACTACGAGGATCTGCGCAACGCCATGGACAAGCTGCGGCTCAACGACAGCAGCTTCCACTACGAGCCCGAAACCAGCCAAGCTCTGGGTTTTGGTTTCCGCTGCGGTTTCCTCGGCTTGCTGCACATGGAGATCGTGCAGGAGCGCCTGGAGCGGGAATACGATCTGGATCTCATCACCACGGCGCCTTCGGTGCGCTACCACGTGTTCCTCACCGATGGCGAAGAGATCGATGTGGACAACCCCGCCAAGTTGCCACCCCTGCCCAAGATCGCCCGCATCGAAGAACCGCTTATCGAGGCCACCATCCTCACGCGCCCCGATTTCGTGGGCGGTCTGCTGAAACTCTGCGAAGAGCGCCGCGGCATTCAGCAGCGTCTCGAGTACGTGGGCAAGGACCGCGTGATGCTGGTGTATGAACTTCCGCTGAACGAAGTGGTGCTGGACTTCTACGACCGCTTGAAATCCATTTCCAAAGGGTACGCCAGCTTCGATTACCACATGAAGGGCTACCGCGAATCGGACTTGGTGAAGATGGACATCCTGGTGAACGGTGATCCCATCGATGCGCTGTCCGTGCTGATCCATCGCTCTAAGAGCCAGACCATGGGCCATCAGCTCACGGTAAAAATGAAGGAAGTCATCCCTTCCCAGATGTTCGATGTGGCTGTGCAGGCCGCCATTGGCAGCAAGATCATCGCCCGCACCAACGTGAAAGCCAAGCGCAAGGACGTGCTGGCCAAATGCTACGGTGGTGACGTAAGCCGAAAGAAGAAGCTGCTCAACAAACAAAAAGAAGGCAAGAAGCGCATGAAGAGCATCGGCAGCGTGGAGATTCCCCAAGAAGCCTTCCTGGCCATTCTGCGCGTGGGAGACGAGTGATGCGCTTCTTGCATGAGCATTGGACGCGCATGAGCCCGAAGCAGGAGCGGAGGGCGACTTTGCCGAAGGCGAAGCCCGTAGGGCGCGGCCCACGGAGGGGCCGCGTCAAGAGCATCGGCAGCGTGGAGATTCCCCAAGAAGCCTTCCTGGCCATTCTGCGCGTGTGAGACGAGTGATGCGTCAGCCGACGATAGAACTCCAATCGAAGGAAGCCCAGCCTGAAATCAAGAGCCCCACGGGCTTTGTGCTGGGCGGCACCCAGAAAATGCTTCTGCTCGTGCTGCTCTTCGGTCTCCTTTACCTGCGGCTCTACGCGCGGCGGCGCAAGATGGATCGCATCTGCTCCCACTGTGGTCACCGCAATCCTCCTCATCGGCGGAACTGCTCCAATTGCAGTGCGCCTTTGATGGAGTTGGGGCCTTCGCGCTAACCACACAGAAGGCCCGGAGGTCCGGGCCTTCTGTGTGGTTGCGAGCATCAGGGCCTAGGACTTGAGGATCCTGGGGGTGATGAAGATCAGCAGTTCGGCGGTGTCTTCCTTGTCCGTCTTGGATTTGAAAAGCCAACCGAGCACGGGGATCTTGGAAAGGAAGGGGACACCCGTGGTGCCGTTGTTGGTTTTGGTGACATAGACGCCACCTAGCACCGCGGTGCCGCCGTCCTTGACCAGCACCTGGGTTTCCACCGCTCTGCGTTGAATGGTGGGGCTGCCCATGACGGTGCGGCTGAAATCTGCTTCGGATTTCTCCACCTTGAGATCCATGATGATGGTGCCGTCATTGGTGATCTGGGGAGTCACGTCCAATTGCAGGTTGGCTTCCACGAAAGCCACGCTGATGGCGCCGCCGGCTGCGCCGCCCTGCTGGCTGGGATAGGGAATCTTCTCGCCGGACAGGATGTGGGATTTCTTGTTGTTCTGGGTCACGAGCTTGGGTTCGGACACGATCTTGACCCGGCCTTCCTTCTGGAGGGCCTGGAGGATGACGTTGACGCTCATCCGGTTGCTGAGGAACGAGGCCCAAAGTTCGCCTGCGGCTCCTGCAATGCCCGTTGCATCGGATTTCCCGGGAGCCCAGGACATGCCCACCGCCTGCCCGGACGCAGGCCGGTTGAAGCCGCCGGCACTGTTCCAGGAGGGGGCGGCGCCGTAGGTGCCCCAGGCAGCATCCGTGCTGCCGACCTGCAGTTTGGCGTCGCCGGAATTGCTGGTGGGCCACTTCACGCCCCAGGCCTCTTCGAGTCCCTTGGTGGCTTCCACCACCCGAGCTTCGATCTGAACCTGCTGGATCTGAACATCCAACTGGGCGACCAGTTCATCAATGACGGGGAGGTTGCGAGGCAGGTCCGTGACGATGAGGGTGTTGGTTCGTTCGTCGGTGATTAGCCCCCCGCGCTTGGTGAGCATTTTCTCAATGATCGGGCGGATTTCCGACACCTTGGCAAAGGAGAGGGGAATGGTCACGCTCTGGACATCTCCGGCCAGGGCCTTGGCATCGTCCAGACGCTTGCGGTCCTCTTCTTCCTTCTGCAGCTTTTCAATCTTGGCCACGCGGATGACGCCATTGCTCACCTCCTTGCCCAGACCCGCGTGCTTGAGGATGTGGTCGAGCACCTGGTCCCAGGGGGTATCCACGAAGCGCAGCGTGAAATTGCCCTGCACATCCTGGTCCGCGATGAGGTTCATCTTGGAGACATCGGCGATGAGTCTCAGGAAATCCTGGAGATCGGTGTTCTTGGCGTCGATGCTCATCTTGGCGCCGGTATAGCGTGCCTGGGTTTCACCCAAAGCCCGCACACCGCGATTTGTCGTAGGCTGGGCGGCAGGCTGGGGAGTGGGCGTTGTCTGAGCGGCTACTCCGGGGGTGGCAGGCAGTAAGGTGGAGGCTGCCAGGGCGGGAAGAGCGCGGAAAGGCATGCCCACGGAAGGCATGGGTGCCAGTTCCGGCTTGGAGGCCTGGGCGACCTGAACGGCCTGGGCGGGAGCCACTTCGGCCACCTTGGTCTCCACGGGCTTGGTTTCCGGGGCGATCTGGGCGATGCGCTCGGTTTCAACCGTCGGAGTCGCCTTCGAAGGTGCGATCAGCGCAGGAGCAGGATCGGCCATGCGCGCCTGGATGGGGCCCTGGCCCTTTTCGAAGCTAAGTCGCAGGCTGCCCTGTTGGGACGTCACGGCCACTTGGGTGCCCTTGGCCACTTCGAACACCACGCGGGTAATGGGCAACGGCTCCGTGGTGAACTGGGCCAGGCGCCCTTTGAGGATGGGGCCGCCGGACAGGGTGGCGATGTCCTGTCGGCTTACTGCGGTGCCTCGAAGGACGCCAGGGAGGTCCAGCACCACTCGATCGGGGCTGGACAGCACCTGGAGGCGAGGCTTCCCGGAGAATCCAGGAAGGCTCAGGTTCAACACCTTTCCATCCAGGGCGGTGCCATTCTCAACCGCCACGCCAGTCAATGTGACTGAACGAGACGATTCTGTTTCGGAGACGGCAGCCAGGAGCGAACCCGACGGGATCGCTGCCAGGACGACGCCCCCTGCCACCAGCAAGGAACTCAGGCGAGCATTCATCGTTTTCCCTCCTCGCGTTTGAACGTCTTCACGACAGTTCGATAGACAGATCGATTGGTGGAACTCACATCCCATTGACGGAAGGTGACGGATTTCTCGTCGATGGCGGCGATTTCTCCATCCCTGAATCGGTGACCCACGGGCAATCGTTTAATGTTGCCTCGGGAGTCGGACACGACAGCGTAAAGCACCCCTCCGGCCTTCATCCAGCCTTTCACCCCGATGTCATCGATCAATTCGCCCTTGTTGCCTTGTTCGGCATCCGTGGGAGTGCTGAAGGGATCCCGGGTCAGCGTCGGGCGGTAGGGCACCATCTGGATCTTGGTGACATCCTCCGGCGCGGGGGTCGCGGTGGGTGTGGCTACGGGGGATGCAGGGGGGGGCGTGTTCTTGGGTGGGGTGGGCGACGGCGCCTGGGCTGCAAGAGTCGCGCCCAGAGCCATGGTCAACATCCATGCGGTTGAGGTGGCCATGGATCACTCTCCCGAATCTTTCTTGGTCGCTGCCGGGGCCGCTGGGGCCTTCGAACCCGGAGGAGGAGGCGGCGGAGCGGGGTTGTAGACAAAGGTGCTGATGCGACAGGTGACGCCCGTGGACCAGAGACCCTTGCCGGTTTCCCGCTTCAACACCAGATCGTTCATGTTGAGGATCTTGTCGGACCCGGACATCTGGGAAGCGAACTGGCCGAGGGAGTGGTAGCCGGCCTTGAAGGTGAAGGTGAAGGGATATTCGGTGTAGTAGTCCCGCTTGTTGGGGGATTCCACCTGGAAGGAAACCTGTTCGATGCCTGCCAAATCCGCCAACTTCTTGACGCGATAGGGCACTTCGCCGCGATCGCTTTCGGTGGGCATCAGCTTGACCAGTTCTTCAATTTCCTTTTCCTGCTGGGCTACTTCGACTTTCAGTTTTTCGTAGTTGGCCTTGAGCTGATAGCCCTTGTCGACTTCTTTCTGGAGGGATTGAATGTTGCTCTGGAGACCGCTGCGTTCTTCACGTTTGCCGCTCATCAGGACGAAGGTGAGTACGGAGATCAGGATCCCCACCAGCCCGCCGATCAGAATCTGCTGCTGGAGTTGGGAGTTCATGGGCAACCTCAGCTCGGATTCTTGAGATCAAAGGAGATGGTGAATTCCACGCTGCCCCCCTTCTTGCTGGCGGTGGGGTAGTTCACGTTCCCGAACCACTTGGTCTGCTCCAGCAGACGGCTGCGGAACATGTTGATGGATTCGAAACTGGTGCCTTCACCCTTGATGGTGATGTTCATGCCCTTCTGGGTGATTTCCTTGAACCAGACATCGTCGGGAAGGGCGTTCGCCAGTTCCTGGAGGAAATACACCGGAACCCTCTGGGCGTTCTTCAGATTCAGGATCACCTCCCGCTTCTTCTGAAGGGCTTCCTTCTGATCCCGGAACTGCTTTTCAAGCGTGGTGTACTTGGCCAGCGCCTGCTTTTCCTGCTGGAGCTTTTCGACCTTCTCCTGGAGCTGATGGATTTCCCGCTCCATCCAGAGGTAGTAGAAAAGACCGCCGGAGGCCAGGAGCAGGCCAACCACGATGCCAATGATGGGCAGGCTGGTTCGAGCGGGGGCGTCGCTTTGAACCAGGGCTGCGGCTTCGGCCTTATCCTTCTTGCCCGTCGCCTGGACGAGCGAATCCCCCAGAAGATTGATTCTGATCATCGGTCCCCCACTTGGCGCAGCGCCAGTCCGACCGCGATGGCAGCGGAACAGCCGATTTCACGAACCGCGGTCGGATCCACCGACCGTTCATCCAGCTCCAGGGTCTGGAAAGGATTGAGCCGTTCCACGGAAACCCGGAGCCGATCGCTCAGGATCTCCGTGAGGCCGCCCACTTTGGCACTACCTCCGGAAAGGAAGATGCGATCCAGTCGATCCACCTTGAAGCTGGACCTGAAGAAATCGATGGTGCGACCCAATTCTTCGGCGAAGGAATCGGAGATGGCGGCGAGGGAAGGTTCGATTTCCTCGGGCGTGCGGCCTTCGGCCATCTTCCCCTGCTTGAGCAGTTCCGCCGCATCCCGGGAAACGCCCCAGTCCTCCATCAATTTGTCGGTGTAGCGATGGCCGCCCCAGGCGATGTCGCGCCAGAAAACGGATTTGCTGCCCACCAGCATGGTCATGTTCGTGAAGCTGGCTCCCATGTTCACCAGGGCCACCACCTCGTCCCTGGATCCCTGGGAGGCGATCTCGTAGACGTTCTGGAGGGCGAACACATCCACATCGACCACCAGGGGCTTGAGGCCAGCCTGGGCCACGCAGGTCATGTAGGCTTCCACCTTGTCCTTGCGACAGGCCACCAGCACCACATCCATGTTGCCTTCGCTGGGGCGCTCGTTGAGCACGGCGAAATCCAAGGCGTGGGAGTCGAGACCTTGGCCCGCAGGGAAGAAACTTTCGGCTTCCCAACGCACGGATTCAGCCAGTTCGGCGGGGCTCATCAGGGGGAAAGTCACTTTCTTGACCATCACCTGCTGGCCTGAGACCGAAATGGCCACTTCCTTGGCTTTGATCTTCTGCTCCGCGAACACTTGCTGGATGGCAGCCGAGACCGCATTGCCGTCCATGATGTCGCCATCGATGATGGCGTCATGGGGGACCAAGGCCATGCCGACCTTTTGCAGTCGATAGTGTTCGGAGCCGCTCTTGCCGGAAGAACGAAGCTCACAGACCTTTACGGCACCAGAACCAATGTCCAGGCCGACGAGCCGTTTTTTCTTGCTGCCTAAAAGACCCACGGGGAGCCTCGCTAAAAAGGATTTGGGAAGTTAATACTAGCTTCGTGCTGAACCCCGTCAAGTAGTTATGTCGGGAAGGTGTTCCTCATTGGCGTCAAAACCGATGATGATGACCGTAATGTTATCCTCGCCTCCATTGTTTTTGGCTTGCTTCACCAGGCTTTCTGCAGCTTCTTCGAGGTTTTTGGCTTTTTGAACCGTCGAATGAATGTCGGAATCTGGAACCATTCCTGACAATCCATCGGAACAAAGCAAAAGACGGTCCAGTTTTTTCACTTCCATTTCCTGAATGGCCACATTCAGATCACCGCCATTGCCCAGGGCCTGGGTGATGACGTTGCGAAAGGGATGTTTTCTGGCTTCTTCGGGGGTCAGGATGCCGCTGGCCACTTGTTCCGCCACCCAGGAATGATCCCGAGTGATCTGCCGGATGCCTGAATCGTTCAACAAATAGGCCCGGCTATCTCCTACGTGGGCCAGGGTGATTCGTTCTCCATCGACCAGGCAGGCCACCGCTGTCGATCCCATGGATTCCCGCTCAGGGTGTTGCTGAATATCTTCCACGATGGCCTGATCGGCCAATAACAGGGCTGCCCTGAGTCGATTTCCGTTGAAGGACAGGGCCATGTCGTAGTTCATGGGCCATGTTCGATCCTGTTCCACGGTTTGGGACATGAAATGGTGCATTTGGTTGACGACGATCTCGCTGGCCACTTCCCCGGCGGCATGACCACCCAGCCCATCGGCCACCACGAAAAGCCCCAGTTTCACATCCACCAGCAGATTGTCTTCGTTGCCCTTGCGGACACATCCGACATCTGTAAGGCCCGCAGCCCTCACGCGCATGTTCACCCTTTCTTTCGGAAACGCTCAATCAGGTCTTGGAATTGTTCCATCAGGCTGCGGGGTTCGCTGGAGGCCGCCTTGCCCGAAGCCTGGTGTCTGAAGGCTTTGTGATTGGGCGCAATTACATGAGCCTCGCTCCTGAGGCGCTGAGCCTTGGCCTCCATGCCCAGGCTCTGATAGGTGTCCGCCAGCCGAAGCATGGCCTCCACATCACGGGGCTTGAGCCGGATGGCGTTTTCCAGCGCCTTCACCAGGGTTCGCCGATCTCCGCCGGTGGCGACCATGACATCGGCCACCAGGCGGTGGGCTTCGGCCCGATTGGGGTCGAGCTTCAACACGAACTGCAGCAAACCGATGGCTCGTTCATAATCTTTGTCCTGCAGGGCGGTCTTGGCTTCCTTGAGCCAATCTTCAGGGGACCGCTCGGAGAGAGGCCGACTTTCTCCAGGCGAAGGATGGGTGAATTTGGCTGCTTCGGCGCGCTTGGCAGGATCCTTCAGGGCATTGAAAGCGTCGGCCAGTTGGCGGAAATGGCTCTCGGCCGACTCCTTTTCAGCGCCGGTGAATCGGTCGGGATGCCATTGTTTTGCAAGCCGATGATAGGCGGCCTTGATTTCTTCGGGGCTCGCATCGGGCGCGATCTCGAGGACTTCAAAGGGATTCATCAGGCAGTCCTGCAAAAACGTGGGGCGGAGTAGTTCTTTTCGAACAGTTCATCTGCAATCTTGAAGTTGAGCATAGCCTACTCTTGGAGACTCCGAATGATTCCATTGACCATGACCGATGCCCGCAAGCACTTCGAGGCGGGTCAAATGACGGCCGTGGAGTGGGTCCAGGGATGCCTAGAGCGCATCCAGCGCAACGATTCCGCCCTGAACGCGGTCCTGGCCCTGGAGCCCACGATCACCCTGGAGGCCGCCCGGAAGGCCGACGCGAGGCGTGCCCGAGGCGAGCGAGGGGAGTTGCTGGGCTTGCCCTTTGTCATCAAAGACAACCTGCAGATGCGTGGCTGGCCCTTGAGCCAGGGCTCCAGGGTTTCGGGCCAGGATCGGGGGGCCTTTGACGCCACCGCCGTGGGAAGGCTGCTGGATGCCGGGGCCGTGCCCCTGGCCAAGGCCAACATGGACGAATTCGCCATGGGCTCCAGCGGCGAGTACAGCGCCTTCGGTCCCACCCGCAATCCTTGGGATGGTTCCCGGGTGCCTGGGGGCAGCAGTTCCGGGTCGGTGGTGGCGGTGGCGGCGGGCTACGCCCCTCTGGCCCTGGGTACGGACACCGGCGGGTCGGTGCGGCTACCTGCGAGTTTCTGCGGCGTGAGCGCTCTTCGACCGACGTACGGCGTACTGAGCCGATCCGGCCTGACGGCCATGGCCTCCTCGCTGGATCAGATCGGTCCCGTGGCCTCGTCGGTCGAGGATCTGGTCGCAGCCCTGGGCGGCATGGCGGGGCGTGACCCCCTGGACAGCACCAGCGTGGATCTTCCGGGGGCCGAACGTCTGGCGCACCTTCGACCAGCGCCCCTGGCTGGACTCAAGATCGGGCTGCCCCAGGAGTATTTTTCCGAAGGCCTTTCCGAAGCCACCAGGACGATCCTCGTGACAGCGATGGATCGGCTGGCATCTGAAGGTGCGGAGCTGGTGGAAGTGAGTCTGCCCCACACCCGCTTCGCCATCGACACCTACTACCTCCTCAACACGTCCGAGGTTTCCAGCAATCTCTCCCGCTTTGACGGCGTGCGCTTCGGCGAGCGCAAACCCCATCAGGAGCTTCACGCCATGATCTCCCGCACCCGCGACGCAGGCTTGGGCAACGAAACCAAGCGCCGCATCCTGCTGGGAGCCTTCTGCCTTTCCAAGGGCTACTACGAGGCTTTCTATCTCAAGGCGTTGAAAGTGCGGGCCCTCATCGCCGAGGATTTCCGAAAAGCCTTCGAGAAGGTGGATATCCTCGCCACGCCCCTGAGCCCCGCCACGGCTTTCCCCTTTGGTGAACGCACCCGCCATCCCCTCGAAATGTATTTGGCCGACGTGTTCACCGTCACCCAGGCCCTCGCCTCCCTGCCCGCCCTGGCCCTCCCTGCGGGCTTCGACAAGGGCCTGCCGGTGGGCCTCCAGTTGGTGGGGCCCGCCCTTTCAGATGTGCGATTGTTGGAGGTGGGGGCGGCTTTCCAGAGCCTCACCGATCATCACCTCGCGCATCCCGCGCTTCCCACTCCCGCCTGAACGATGACCCTTTCTATATAGGAGACACCATGGCCTTCGATGTCATCATGCCGCAGATGGGCGAATCCATCGCCGAAGCCACCATCCTCAAATGGCACCGCAAGGTGGGCGAAGCCATCGGCAAGGATGAAACCCTCTACGAAATCTCCACCGATAAAGTGGATGCCGAGATTCCCGCGCCCATTGGAGGAACGCTCATCGAAATCCTGGTGAGCGAAAACCAGACCGTGCCCGTAGGCAGCGTGGTGGCGCGCCTGGGCGATGCCTCCGAAAAACCTGCGGCGGCCCCCGCATCTGCGGCCGCGCCCGCATCGGCTCCCGCCGCTGCACCAACGGCAGCACCTGCGGCCTCTTCGG
>JAJTBC010000230.1 GCA_021287085.1 Bacillota bacterium
CTCTTCCTTGTAGTGGTGGCGATTCACGCGGCCATCGAACCAGGCCCAGTTGAGGGGGTAGATATCGGGATCGAAGATCACGAAATAGAAGTGCCACACGATGATGGCCAGGGTGGCCAGGATGGCTTCGTAGAGATGCACGGTGGTGGCCACGTCCACCATCCAGCGCGGCAGGAAATGGGTGAACCACATCTTGGCCCAGAGCATGAGGCCCGTGGCGGTCATGATGATGGTGCCCCACACCAGCGCCCAGTATTCGGCTTTTTCGGCGTAGCCGAAGCGCTTGAACTCGGGCCTGGGGTTCTTGCGGCTGCGGAAATAGCGCAGGTTCACGAAGATGTCGAAGAAGTCCTTGCGCTCGGGCCACATGTCCTTCACGAAGGTGCGCCCATCCTTGGTGAAGGCCATGAAGAAGAGGTGATAGAAGGACAGCGCGATCATGATCACCGCCGCCACGCGATGGCCGATGCGGCGCACGGCTTCGCTGGCGCCGAAGATCGCGCCCAGCCAGGATTCGGGATACTTCAGCGCGAAGCCGGTGAGGGCCAGGTAGATGAAGCTGAGGGCCAGCAGGCCGTGCTGGATGCGGGCCACGGTGTTCATACGCACCACGGTGCGCTCGCGGTCGCGGTAAGCGATGCGGGCCTTGCGCCACAGGGCGAAGAGATTGTGGGCAGCCATGGCGCCGATCACCAGAATGATGAGCAGGATGTAGCTGCTCTTCACGAAGGTGTTCACCCGGTCGCCCAGGGTGGTCTTTTCGGTGCCGTCGGTGTGGATGCGTCCGGCGGTGAAGTTTTCGTTGGCGCCGGGATGGCACTTGCCGCAGGTGCGCACCAGGTTGCTGGGGTGGATGGTGGAAGCGGGGTCGCTGGAGGGCAGCACCTTGTGGAACCCGTGGCAGCTGGCACAGTTGGCGGCGCGGGGCGATCCCAGCTTGGAGGACAGCCCGTGGTAGCTCTGGAAGAAGGTGGAGACGCGGTTGCCGGGCAGATCGAACTTGGCGTTCATGCGCTGATCCGCGTGGCAACGGCTGCACACGTCCTGGGAGATGGCCAGCGACGAAGATCCCTTCAGGGCCTGGATGTTGTGATCCGAGTGGCAATCCAGGCAGGTCGGAGCTTCCTTGATGCCTTTCGCCACGGCCTTGCCGTGGACGCTGGCTTCCACATCATTGACCACTTCATCGTGGCAGGTGGCGCAAGTCTTCGAGATGTTCTTGCGTGAAATGGGAGAGGCGCTATCGGACGAAGGCAGGATGTCGTGCTTGCCGTGGCATTCCGTGCAGGAGGGTGCGTATTTTCCTGCCTTGATGGCCTTGGCGTGGGCGCTGGTCTCGAAGCTCTTTACCGCTTTGTCGTGGCAGGTGGCGCAGGCCACTTTCTCCACAGGCTTGCCGGGATGATCGCCCCCGGCCAGATCCACATGGCAGCCCGTGCAGCCCTGGGACGCGTGCACCGACTTGGCGAAGGCCGCCTTGTCCACGAACAGCTCCACCACCTCGCCCGAGGCGTTCTTCTTGGTCATCCCCTTCTGCCCGTGGCAGGCGAGGCAGCCCATGTCGTCGGAAGACAGATCCCCTCCGTGCAGGGCGAGGGCGAACAGAGCAGCGATGGCGACTTTCAGCATCTTCATGGACGGATCCTCAAGGTTCCAAACAAAAAAGGATACCTGAATCCGAAATGGATTCGGCTCAAAGAATGGCGCGCCGTGACCCGAAGAAGGGCCCATGGACGCAAACCCCGCTGGATGGGGCCACCCAGCGGGGAGGAAAAACGGACGACGGATTACGAGTGGTTCTCGAGGGCCTTCTTGCGGGCTTCCACGATCTTGTCGGCTTCACGGCCTTCCAGCTCGGAGAGGTGATCGAAGGCCCAGGTGAAGAAGCCCACGCCCATGGTCTGGGAGCGGATCTCGATGATGAGATCGTTCATTTCGCTCTGGGGCAGGTAGGCATCCACCACGTCCCAGCCTGGCCAGTTCTCCTTGGCGTCGAAGCCCAGGATTTGACCGGCGCGATGGCCGGTGACCATGCGCTGGGCCTTGGAGGTGTGCTCGCTGGGCACGCTGATCTGCACCTTGAGGATGGGTTCCAGCAGCGTGGGGCTGCACTTGGCAAGGCCGTCGGTCATGCCGATACGGGCGGCGGTCTTGAAGGCCATGTCGGAGCTGTCCACGTCGTGGTAGCTGCCGAAGAAGAGGCAGACGCTCAGATCCACCACGGGGAAGCCCAGGGGCCCCTGCTTGCAGTAGTCCCGCACGCCTTCTTCCACCGCCGGGATGTAGTTGCGAGGCACCACACCGCCTACGATCTCCTCGGTGAACACCACGCCCTCGCCGCGGGACAGGGGCTTGATGCGGAAGTGGACATCGCCGAACTGGCCGTGGCCGCCGGTCTGCCGCTTGTGACGGCCCTGGATCTCACAGCCCTTCTTGATGGTTTCGCGATAGGGCACCAGGGGCTTCTCGGAGGCCACTTCGACGTTGTACTTGGATTTCAGGCGGGTGACGCCGTTCTTGAGATGGATCTCGCCCTGGCCCCAAAGCACGCGCTCCTGGGTTTCGGCGTTCTGTTCGAGGATGAAGGAAAGGTCTTCTTCCAGCAGCTTGGCCAGCGCGCTGGAGAGCTTCACTTCCTCGCCGCTCTTGGCGGCCTTGAGGGAAATGGGCAGCACGGGCTGCGAAGCCGCGGGCCAAGGCAGTTCCAGCGGTTGAGGCTGGGCGGTGAGCACATGGCCGGTCTTGATGGGGTCCATGCGGCCCAGGGCCACCACTTCGCCCGCAACGGCCTTGGTGATCTTCTCCTGCTTCTGGCCGAAGAGCTTGTTCATGCCGGAAACCCGCACGCCGCCAAGGGTGGCGCCGTCCGCGATCTCGCCGTTCCACACGCGCACGTAGTTCTGCTTGCCGATGTGCATGGCGTGAACGGTCTTCCACACCTGCGCCATGGGCGAATCGGAAGGCAGTTCCTGACGCTTGACGGTGACATGGTGTTCCGGCGCTTCGTGGCGCAGGAGCTTGAGGATGCGGCGCACGCCGCCGTCCTTTTCGGCGCTGCCGAAGAGCACGGGCACCAGTTTGCCTTCCTGGAAACCGCCGCGCATGACCTGGAACACTTCATCCATGCTGGGCAGTTTTTCTTCCAGCAGCATTTCCATGAGGTGATCGTCCAGGGCGCAGATCTTCTCGAGCATGTCCATGCGGGCCAGGCTGATTTCGTCCTTGAGCCCATCGGGGATGTCGATGCGCGTGGATTCCTGGTGGGCCTTGTAGCGGAAGGCGCGCTCGAAGGAGAGATCCACGTACCCGGCCAGCGTCTCGCCTTCGATGATGGGGAACTGACGCAGCACCAGTGGATTGGCGGACCAGGCCTGAAGAGCTTCCACCGTGGCGCCCAGGTACTTGGCGGCTTCGGCGCCATCCATCTTGTTGACGAAGATCAGGTGAGGCACCTTGTGATCGTCCAGGAACTTGAGGATGGGCGCGGCCATCATGGCGCGATTGGGATCGGGCTCCACCACCACGATGGCGGCGTCGGCCACCATGAGGGCGCCGGTCATTTCCTGCAGGAATTCCACGGAACCGGGGCAGGAGATCAGCGTCCAGGCTTCATCCAGGTAGTTCATGGAAGCCACGTCGGCATCCAGGCTCATCTGACGGGCGCGGGCTTCGGGCGAGAAATCGCCCACGGAATTGCCTTCCTTCACGGAGCCCTTGCGGGACAGGGCGCCGGAAGCGAAGAGCAGGCTTTCCATCAGCGTGGTCTTGCCCGACATGAAAGGGCCGACGATGGCCGCGACGCGTGGAGCGGAAGGGGACTTGGGCACGGCATTTCTCCTATGGGTTCAGGACATGGATGAAGAAGGGCCTATCCTTTGCGTAAGCCCAGTTTCCCGCCCCATCGCCCTTCTGGCAACTGCCAAGGCAGGATCGTGCTCATTCAGCCCGATTCAGCAGCTCCCGGATCTCAGGTCCCGGCAGTTCCTGGGCCAGCCAGCGATCCAGGCTTTCGATGCTTTGGAACAGATGGTCCGTACCGCCCTGGCGCAATTCGTCCTGGCTGCCGAAACCCCAGGTCACGCCCAGGGCCTTGAAACCGCAGGCCACGGCGGCGCGCATGTCGTCCCGCCGATCCCCGATGAAGTATCCGGGAGGGTTTAGGAGGCCCTGCTCTCGCAGGGTTTCCACGAAGGCCACCTTGCCGGGCCAAGGCTCGGTGGGCGCGGGACCGTACAGCTCGTCGATGAACAGATTCAGATCCAGGTGGTGGGCCACTTTGCGCGCAAAGGGCGCGGGCTTGGCGGTGATTACCACCACCCGATGATCCTGGCGCTTGAGGCGACCGAGCATGAGGGCCGCGCCTTCGTACACGCGATGCTCATACACGCTCTCGTCGTCGAAGACGCGCCAGTAGTGGGCCATGATCTCGCGCAGACGATCGGAACCTTCGGCGGCGCCGCTCAGGGCCATGAAGAGGCCCCGCACGCTGGGGCCAATGTAGGGACGGATCTCCGAAACGTTGGGCTGTCTCAGCTCGAAGGCTTGGCAGGTGGCTGCCACCGCGTGAACCACGCCCGGCAGCGGGTCCACCAGGGTGCCATCCAGGTCGAAGACCAGGAGGGCCATTAGTGACGGTAGGCCTTGATGGCGTTCTCGATCAGCTGGTAGGCCTCCTCCACGCCGGCCCAGCCGTCGCTATGCACATCCTTGGCTTCGAGGTTCTTGTAGGTAAGGAAGAAATGCTCCACTTCCCGCAGGAGGTGGGGCGCCAGATCCTTTAGTTCGTTGACATGGGCGAAGTTGGGATCGTTGAGAGCCACGCTCATGATCTTGTCGTCCTGGCCCTTGTCGTCGCGCATCTTCAGCGCACCGATGGGGCGGCATTCCATGACCACGCCCGGATAGGTGGCGCCCTGGATCAGCACCAGGATGTCGAGGGGATCGCCATCGTCGGCCAGGGTGTGAGGAATGTAGCCGTACTCCGCCGGATAGTGGATGGGGGAGTAGAGCACTCGGTCCACCTTCACCAGGTTGGTGACGTGATCGATCTCGTACTTGATGCGTGAGCCGTAGGGGATCTCTACCACGGCGTTCACCACCTGGGGGGCGCGCTTGCCGGGGCCGATCATGTGCAGAGTCATGGGTCCTTCCTTTCCTGAGGTTCTATCCTAGCGGGCCGCGGGCAATCGCAGGTGCACTTTGGTGCCCTGGCTCACGGTGCTTTCCAAATGCAGCAATCCGCCGTGGGCCACCATGATGCGATGACTCACGGCCAGCCCCAAGCCTGTGCCGCCGCCGAAGGTGCTGAAGAAGGGATCGAAGATGCGGGCCAGGGTTTCGGGTTTCACGCCGCAACCGTTGTCCTCCAGAACGATGTGCCAGTGGGCGGTGCCATCGATGGATTCCAGCGTTCCGGTGAGTGCGATGCGAGGCGCAGGGCGGTCCTCCAGGGCGCGGCGGGCGTTCTGAAGCAGGTTCGCCGCCACCTGGCGCATGAGATCGGGATCGGCGTTCCAGGAGGCGTCCGTGGGTAGTTCATTGACCCAGGCGATGCCTTCGCCTAGTCCCGCGCCGCCCTTCACGTCTTCCCAAAACGAGGCCAGTTCCAAACGCGTGACCTTGGGATGCAGATCGCGGCTGAAGGTGAGGGTGTTGGACACGAGGGCATTGAGCCGCTGCACGCCTTCCTGGATGCGCTGGGCCAGTTCGAGCTGCGTAGGCTGCGCGTTGAGATCCTCCACCAGCATTCCCGAAAAGAGCGCCAGACTGCCCAGGGGATTGCGAATTTCGTGGGCCAGTTCCGCCGCCATGAGGCCCATGGCCTGGAGCCGTTCTTCGCGGCTGTCCTGCTGGGCCTTGAGATGGGCCTCGGTGATATCGCGCAGGGTGACGATGCGCCCGGCGCGGGGTTCAATGAGTCGGCTTTCCTGCTCGAAGAAGCGTTCGCGGCCCTGGTGGTCCTTGAAGTGGCGCAGGCCCGTGGGAGCGCTTGCTTCCCAGGGTGGCGGGCCGTCCAGGAAAGCGCCTTCCAGCCCTTCGGGTCGATTGGTGAAGCGCAGTTCCCCTTCGTCGCCCAGCACCCACAGGCCGAAGGGCACCGCTTCGATGACCGTTTCCAGTTCGCTGCGCAGCCTTCCCAACTGCTCCTGAAGAGCCTCGTAGCGTTTCTGAAGCTGTTCGCTGGCGGCGGTGAAGGCCTGGAAGGCCTCCATCAACTGGGAGGAATCGGGCATGGTGGCCATCAGGAGAGCGGCCCCAGGTGCTGGAGCAGCAGCTCGCGATCCCGGTTGCGGGGCTCCGCGGCCAGTACGGTCTTCAGCACCTGCATGGCCTCGGGCGTATCCATGGCCCGGATGGCCTTGGCGGCGGCCAGCCGGATTTCCGTGGGTTCGGCACTGGTGAAGATGCGGCCTTTGCGCTTCAGCAATTCACTAAGGGCCGGCAGAGAGCGCGGTTCCGGCAGCAGGGTCAGCACCTCCAGGGCCTTCAGTCGCACTTTGGGATCGAGTGCGGAGCGGCCTAATTCCAGAATCGCCGGGGCCGCCGCCGTGGCATGGAGGTGGCCCAGCCCGAAGAGGATTTCCAGCTGGGTTTCGGGCGGCGCTGCTGGCAAAGCGACGACGAGGGGCGGCACGGAAGCCTGGGCGCCCAGTTTCCAGGCGGCTCGCACCGCCGAAGCCTGAACCCGCAGATCGGGATGGACCAGGGCGGGCGTCACCAGGGGAAGCAGGCCTGCGTCCCCCAGATCCGCCAGCAGGTTCAGCGTGTTGCGCACTACGAACCAGGTGGGCGAACGCAGGCTTTCGGTGAGGGCGGGAATGGAAGTGGCGCCCAGGGCGCGAATGGCCTCCATGAGCCGCGCGCGGTTGCGCCGATCCGGCTCGTAGCCGAGGCGCTCCACCAGCCGATGGGCCACGGGCTGTCCCAGGAATTCGAGATAGGGCAACAGCTCCGTGATCAGATCCTCGGTTTCGGCTCGGTAGAGCTGCTCGATGAGAGGCCCCACCGCGTCGATGTCTCCGAGGCGATCCATGAGATGGTTCCGGGCGTCCACCCTCCAGGGCTGTTGATCTTCCGACAGGGCCAGCAGGCCGTTCACCTCACCCATGAGACTCATGACATGGGCGAAATCCCGGTGGAAGGGCAGGGAGATCAAGGCGCGTTCCAGAGCGAAGGCCGAAGGTCGATGCACGGCGGGGATGGGCTCCCACGCAAAATGCGCGATGAGGCCCTGGAACAGCGGACCCTGAAGGGCCATGGGCAGACCCGGCTGTTTCATCCAGTTAGCCACTTCGGCCAGATCCTGAGCGGCTTCCTGACGATGCTCGGGCCGCTCCGAGGAAAGCCGCATGAGCTGACGCTCCATCAGCTCCAGGAAATCCTCGAAATGTTCCAGCTCCAGCAGTCGTTCCAGCAGTGCGAGGCGTTGCTGGGGCGCCAGATCCCAGAAGGCTTGGCCTTCCAGGGCTCGGCGCAGCTTTTCCTCCAGCGTGAGGCGCGCCCAGTCCTGCTCGGGAATGGCCGTGGGGGAGCCGGGTCCGGCCGGGGAAGGGGAGAAGCCCGTGGAGCCCAAAGGCAGAGGATCTTCGTCGCGCTCCGGCGCCGCCGGGCCTTGTCCCTGTTGGGAACCTTCGCCCTGCTGGGAACCCTGGCCCGAGGCGCCGCCATCCTGGGTTGGGTTCGCCATCAGGGCGGGAGCTTCTTCCGCGCCCGCGCCGGAGCCATCCAGATCGCTCTCCCGGATTTCCCGGTACTGCACCTGTCCCAGGGTGATGTGCTGCACCTGGTAATCGGCCAGGAGCTTCACGGGGCCGCCCAGTTCGTCCAGCTTGGCGGGCTTGAGAATCAAAATTTTCAACATGCCCAGCAAATCGCTTTGAGTCACGCCCTGCTCGAGGATGAAGCCCGAAATCTGGCGCTCGGTCAGCTGTTTGGCCAAGGCGTTGCCGTGGATGCCCTGGTTCTCCATGGGGGCGCCATCGAGAAAGAGCTTGCCATTGGAGGCCGCCAGATAGAGCTTGGGGCGTTCCTTCAACCACGCCGAAACGCCCGTTGCGAGCGTGTCCAGAGCCTCCTGGGACCTCGGATGGGCGTCGGTGTACATCATCAACGCCTTGAGGGTCATCTGCAGAGTCTGGATCAGCTCGGGGAAGGTCATGGGCGCGAATCCTCCCATTCCCGGCGCAGCTGCGCGTAATAATTCCGCTGGAACGCCAGCCGTTCTTGGCCTTCCCGCTGGGCCGTGGCGGTGTTGAGACTCGCCACGATGCCTTCGGCCAGGGGCAGCCACAGGTCGCTTCGCGCCAGCAGCGTCTCCGTGCCGATCGGCTCGAAGGCGCCGCTGATGCAGGTGAAGTGGGCGATGCCTGCCGCGCCCAGCTTGCTCAACTTGTCGGCATCCCACAGGCAGGCGGCCTCGAGAGGTTCCAGCCGATGGGAAAGCCGGAGGCCCACATGGTGCAGGATGGCGGTTTTCACGGCTTCGATCTTGGAGGCAGGAAAATCCGTGCCCGCCAAGATGCCTTCCACCGCCTGGGCGGCTTCCTGGGCATGGGTATCCTTGCCCCGCTGAGCGTTGAGCTGCTTGCGGCAATCATGGAGCCAGGCGGCGCATTCCAGCACCTCCACATCGGCCCCTTCTTCTGCGGCCAGCCAGCGCGCCAGCTTCACCACCGCCAGCGTGTGCTCGAAGCGGTAGTTGAACGGCGCTCGGGTCTCCCCTTCCACGGTATGAGCCACGCGCCAGAAGCGAATGGAATCCGCCTCGGATTGGCCGCGAAGCTCCTCGGCGCAGACTTCCCGCCAGGGTTTCAGCATCGCGTTCACGGGGGACCTCCTGGCTTGATTGTCCACGGATTGCGCTCCTTTGCGCAGACCCAATGATGTGGGAGCAGGCAGGTCCGTGTAGAATGAAAAAGCAATCTACGAGGCTCCCATGACTTTTCTCGCGTGGCTCGCCATCGCTGCGGTGCTGCTCATCATCGAAATCGCCACCCCAGGCCTCTTCTTTTTCGCCTGTTTGGGGGTCGGGGCCTTCTTGGCCGGATTGGCGGCATGGCTGGGTGCGGCCATGTGGCTGCAATGGACGGTCTTTTTCGGCAGTTCGCTGCTGCTGGTGGTGACCGTGGCACCCTTGGCGCGGCGTTTCCTCAAGCGCCATTCCCACACGCCCGTAGGCCTCGACAGCCTCAAAGGCCAGCGGGCCTACGTGCTGCAGGCCATCAGTCCCACCACCGGCCAAGGGCAGGTGCGCCTGGGCAACGGCGCCATCTGGCTGGCCCTGAGTGATGTCGAAGTGCCCCAAGACCAATGGGTGGAAGTCCTGGAAATCCGAGGCACCCGCCTGTTCGTTCACCCCGTTCAACCCTAAGGAGTCGCCATGGAAGCCTTTCTGTTTCCCCTCGTCTTCGGCATCTTCCTGCTGATCCTGGCAGCCAAGGCGCTGCGAGTCATTCGGCCCTTCGAAAAGGGCGTGGTGGAAACCCTCGGCAAGTACTCCGCGCCGCCCCGGGAACCGGGCCTCACCTTCATCATGCCCTTCTTCCAGACCCTCATTAAGGTGGATACCCGCGAGCAGGTCATCGACGTGCCGCCTCAGGAAGTCATCACCAAGGACAACGCCGCTGTCACCGTGGACGCCGTGATCTATTTCCGCGTCACGGATCCCGTGCGGGTCATCTACAACATCGCCAACTTCCAGTACGCCGCCGTGAAGCTGGCCCAGACCAACCTGCGCAACATCGTAGGCGACATGGAACTGGACCAGACCCTCACCAGCCGCGAAAAAATCAACGGCCAGTTGCGCCAGGTGCTGGACGAAGCCACCGATGAATGGGGCGTGAAGGTGGTTCGCGTGGAAATCCAGAAGATCGAGCCGCCCGCCGACATCACCAACGCCATGTCCAAGCAGATGAAGGCCGAGCGCGAAAAGCGCGCCGCCATTCTGGAATCCGAAGGCTTCAAGCAGAGCGCCATCCTCAAGGCCGAAGGCGAAC
The DNA here is from genome assembly GCA_021287085.1 of Bacillota bacterium. GTDB lineage: Bacteria > Acidobacteriota > Holophagae > Holophagales > Holophagaceae > JAYREN01. Next base: position 9,996 of record JAJTBC010000230.1, read on the forward strand.
GGGAAAGCGCGATCCTCAAGGCCGAAGGCGAACGCAAGAGCGCCATCATCAAGGCCGAAGGCCAGGCCCAGGCCGTGCGTACCCTCGCCGACGCCGAGAAGTTCCGCATCGAGACGGTCTTCAACGCCATCCACGCAGGCAATCCCGATGCGGGCCTCATCGCCGTGCGCAGCCTCGAAGCCCTCGAAAAAGTGGCCGACGGCAAGGCCACCAAGATCTTCCTGCCCTCCGAAGTGGGCGGCGCCTTGGCCTCCCTGGGTGCCATGGCTGAAGTGTTCCGCACCACGCCTCCCAAAGCGCCGGAAGTCACGGCACCAGCGGCTCCGCCCAAGCCCATGGGGCGATAAAAGCTCCCACGGATTTCCATGCCCAACGTCTTCACCGCCCAGAATCCCACGGAGGCCCATTTCGTCATGGGTCTGCTTCAGGCGGAAGGCCTTGATGCCGAGGTTCGCAAGGAAAGCCTGTTCACCACCGTGGATGGCGCGAGCGCTTTGGCGGGCATGCTTCCCGAAGTATGGGCGTTGAACCCTGATCAAGTTGCCCAGGCCCAGGCCATCGTGGATCGCTACGTTAGCGGGAAGATCAACGCCTCACCAGCGATGTCGCCTTGGACCTGTGCCCAGTGCGGCGAAAGCCACGAACCTCAGTTCACTTCATGCTGGAAATGCGGCGCGGTGAAAGCGGATTAGCGCTCACACCGCGCAACGATTATTAGGCTTTCTCGCTACGGCAGCTTCGCGTGTTCGCGCAGTGCTTTCTTGGTGCTTTCCAGATCCTCATACATGAGGCGGTCCTGCCAGGGAGCGCAGGCGGTGGAAAGGCGCTTGAGCAGCGGCTGCAGATTGGCGGCGGGTTGGCGGCCCAGAATACGGACGCCTTCCAGGGCCATGCGGGCTTCGATGACCAGCACGTGTTCCAGGGCATCCACGGCGCGCAGCAGCTTGCGGGCGGCGATGGGGCCCATGCTCACGTGATCCTCCTTGCCCGCGCTGGTGGGAATGGTGTCCACGCAGGCGGGATGGGCCAGGCCCTTCATCTCGCTCACCAGGGCGGCGCTGGTGACGTGGGCCATCATGAAGCCGGATTCCAGGCCGCCCTGCTGGGTGAGGAAGGCGGGCAGATCGCTGTAGGCGGGATTCACCAGCCGCTCCTGGCGGCGCTCGGAGATGCTCGCCAGATCGCAGGCAGCGATGGCCAGCACATCGCAGGCGAAGGCCGGGTACTGGCCGTGGAAGTTGCCGCCGCTGCGGCTTTCCTGGGTTTCGGTGAAGATCATCGGATTATCGGTGGCGCTGTTGAGTTCCCGCTCCAGGATCTCCTGGGCGAATTTCAGCGCATCCCGGCTCACGCCGTGCACCTGGGGCAGGCAGCGCAGGGAGTAGGCATCCTGCACGCGATGGCAATCCTTGTGGCCTTCGGCGATCTCGCTGGTGTCTCCCAGCAGCTCGCGCATGTGCGCGGCGGCTTCGATCTGCCCGGGATGGGGGCGGGCCGCGTGGATGCGTGGATCGTAGGCAGCGCGGGTGCCCTGAAGGGCTTCGAGGCTGAGGGCGGCGATCTCGTCGGCCAGGGGAATGAGCTTGGAAAGCCGCGCCACGGCAAGATTCCCGAGGCTCGTGATGAGCTGGGTGCCGTTGATGAGGGCCAGTCCTTCCTTGGGCTGAAGCTGAATGGGCTTCAATCCGGCCTGGTTCAGGGCTTCAGCGCTGGAAATGTGTTGAGAACCGCTCCAGGCCAGGCCTTCGCCCACCAGCAGCAGCGCCATGTGGGCCAGGGGCGCCAGATCGCCGGAAGCACCCACGCTGCCCTGGCTGGGGATGACGGGCACCACATTCTGGTTGAGGCATTGGGTCAGCAGATGGATGGGCTCGGGGCGGATGCCGCTGTGGGCCTTGAGCAGACAGTTGATGCGGGCGGCCATGAGGGCGCGGGTCTGCGCCACGGGCAGGGGCTCGCCCACGCCCGCTGCATGGCTGCGGATCAAATTCAACTGCAACTGCGCCAACTGATCTTCGGGAATCACCACGGTGGCGAACTGGCCAAAGCCCGTGTTGATGCCATACACCACGCGCTTTTCGGCGAGGATGCGGTCGATGACCTGGCGGTTTTCCGCGACCCGTGCCAGGGCAGCGGCATCCAGCTCCACCTTTTCGCCCGCCGCGATGGCAGAAAGGGAGGCAGCGGTGAGGGTTTGGCCGTCGAGACGGATCATGGCAACTCCAGACAGGATGGGAAACAGGCTAGACAAAAATGAGGAAAACAGGATGGCAGGATGAACAGGATGGGAACGGGGATGGGCTTTATCTCAATGCTCTTCTCCGTGGTGTTGCTCCGTGAGCTCCGTGCCTCCGTGGTGCATCACGTTTTTCATTTTCCTTCCCAAACAGACTTGCACAAAAGGTCAAAGTTGTATAGACAGGTATGAGCAGGTTGCTATTGGAGGCCCCATGACCACTTCCCACGATCCCCGCCGCGATGAAAGCCGCGTCATCCGCGCTCCCCACGGCTCGACCTTGCACTGCAAGAGCTGGCTCACGGAGGCGGCCTACCGCATGATCCAGAACAACCTCGACCCTGAAGTGGCCGAGAATCCCAAGAGCCTCGTGGTGTACGGCGGCATCGGCCGCGCGGCCCGCAACTGGGAGTGCTACGACGCCATCCTGGAAAGCCTCCGCCACCTCAACGACGACGAAACCCTGCTCATCCAGTCCGGCAAGCCGGTGGGCATCTGGAAAAGCACGCCCGACAGCCCCCGTGTGCTGCTGGCCAATTCGAACCTCGTGCCCAAATGGGCGACCTGGGAACACTTCCACGAACTGGATCGCAAAGGCCTCTTCATGTATGGCCAGATGACGGCGGGCAGCTGGATCTACATCGGCACCCAGGGCATCGTGCAGGGCACGTATGAAACCTTTGCAGAAGCTGGTCGCCAGCATTTTGGCGGTAATCTCGGAGGCCGCTGGATTCTCACCGCCGGGCTCGGCGGCATGGGTGGCGCCCAGCCTCTGGCAGCGACCTTCGCAGGCGCGGTGAGCCTCAACATTGAATGCCAGCAGGCTTCCATCGACTTCCGCCTCCGCACCCATTACGTGGACAAGCAGGCCCGGGATCTGGATCATGCCCTGGAACTGGTGAAGGAACACACGGCGAAAAAGGAGGCCGTGTCCATCGCGCTGCTGGGCAACGCCGCCGAGATCCTGCCCGAGCTGGTGAAGCGGGCCAAAGCGGGTGGACTGCGCCCCGACATCGTCACCGATCAGACCAGCGCCCACGATCTGGTGAACGGCTACCTCCCCATGGGCTGGACCGTGGAGCAATGGAAGGCCGCGCAGATGGACGAAGCCCGACACGGCGAACTGAAGGCCGCCGCCGGAAAGAGCTGCGCCGTCCACGTTCAGGCCATGCTGGATTTCCAGGCCATGGGCTGCGCCGTGGTGGATTACGGCAACAACATCCGCCAGGTGGCCAAGGACAATGGCGTGGCCAATGCGTTCGACTTCCCGGGGTTCGTGCCCGCCTACATTCGCCCGCTGTTCTGCGAAGGCAAGGGGCCGTTCCGCTGGGTGGCCCTCAGCGGCGATCCCGAGGACATCTACAAGACCGACGCCAAGATCAAAGAACTGTTCCCGGAGAACAAGCATGTGCATCGCTGGCTGGACATGGCCAAGGAGCGCATCAAGTTCCAGGGCCTCCCCGCCCGCATCTGCTGGCTGGGCCTCGGCGAGCGCCATCTGGCGGGCCTGGCCTTCAACGACATGGTGAAGAAGGGTGAACTGAAAGCGCCCATCGTCATCGGCCGCGATCACCTGGATACGGGCAGCGTGGCCAGTCCCAATCGTGAGACCGAGCGCATGATGGACGGCACCGACGCTGTATCCGATTGGCCGTTGCTTAACGCCATGCTCAACGTCGCGGGGGGCGCCACCTGGGTGAGTCTCCATCACGGCGGTGGCGTGGGCATGGGCTACAGCCAGCACAGCGGCGTGGTCATCGTGGCCGACGGCACCGAGGCTGCCGCCAAGCGCCTGGAGCGTGTGCTCTGGAACGACTGCGGCACCGGCGTCATGCGCCACGCCGACGCCGGCTACGACATCGCCCGCAACACCGCCAAGGCCAAGGGCTTGAAGCTGCCGATGCTCGGGTGAAAAAACACCACAGAGGCACGGAGACACAGAGGAAGCAAAGAGGAAAAACCGAAAGGCAACGAGCACAAAGTGGAAAAGCGAGAGCACAGAGGTCGGAAAACACGTGATGTCCTGGCAGATGTTTCGGGATACATGCAGGAGCGTCACAACTCTTTTCCTTTCTCGCGTCCTGAGGAAAATGTCGTGGCAGCAACCTCCAGCCTCCACCGAACCCCTGAAGCACTGCCGATCTCTGCGCTCTCACTTTTTCCCTCTGAGCCCGTTTTCTTGTTTCTCCTCTCTGTGTCTTTGGGCCTCCGTGGTGAATTGGCTTTTTGTTTCAACCCTGAAAGCGCTCTGACCAGGGTGTGCCCATGAGTGCTCTCTCCCCTTCAGAGATCTGCACCGCCACGGTGGAAGCGGGCGTGCGCAAGGCAGGCTATTCGCTGCGCACCACGGGCATTCTGGCGTTCCTGGCGGGAGCGTTCATCGCCTTCGCGTCGGAAGGCTCCAACATGGCCGCCTTCAATCTGCTGGCGCGGCCCGAAACCTACGGTCTTGGCAAAGCCTTGGCAGGCGCCATTTTCGGCACGGGGCTCATGCTTGTGGTGGTGGCCGGAGGTGAACTCTTCACGGGCAACACGATGATGGTGGGCGCCTGGGCTGCGCGGCGTATTTCCTTGCGGTCGCTGCTTCGCAACTGGCTGCTGGTGTACGCGGGCAATTTCGTGGGCAGCGTGTTCATCGCGTGGCTCATGGCCACCAGCGGGCTTTTCGCCAGCGGCGATCAGATGCTGGGGGCCGTCACCCTGAAGATCGCTGCCACGAAAACCAGCCTTTCCTTCGGCTCGGCCGTAGGCCTGGGCCTCATGTGCAACTGGCTCGTCTGTCTCGCGGTATGGATGGCCACGGGCGCGAAAGATATCACCGGGAAACTGCTGGCCATCTTCTTCCCCATCTGGCTCTTCATCACCAGTGGCTTTGAGCACAGCGTGGCGAACATGTACTACATCCCCGCCGGGATCTTCGCCAAGCAGCAGCCCGCCGTGCTGCAAGCGGCTCTGGCTCACGGTCTTCCCCTGGCAAAAGTGGAAGCCTTGAACTGGACGACCTTCTTCACCCGCAACCTGCTGCCCGTGACCCTCGGCAACATTCTCGGCGGCGCCCTCTTCGTGATGGGCGCCTACCAGCTTGCGTTTACACGGAAATCCGAATCTTCCACCCAGGAGGCCCCATGAATACCGTTCCTGCTGATATCGACATTGCTCGCGCCGCAAAGCTGCTGCCCATCGGCCAGATCGCCGAGAAGCTAGGCATTGCCCAGGAGGATCTTGAACCCTATGGCCACACCAAGGCCAAGGTGTCGTTGAATTTCTGTCGGCAAGCGGAGGCGCGGGAACCCGGCAAGCTGGTGCTGGTGACGGCCATTTCGCCCACGCCGGCGGGGGAAGGGAAGACCACCACCACCATTGGCCTGGCGGACGCCCTTAGTCGTTTGGGCAAGCGTGCCACGGTCTGTCTGCGGGAGCCTTCCCTGGGACCGTGCTTCGGCATCAAGGGCGGCGCGGCGGGGGGCGGCTATGCCCAGGTGGTGCCCATGGAGGACATCAACCTGCATTTCACCGGGGATTTTCACGCCATCGGGGTCGCCCACAACCTGCTGGCAGCAGTGCTGGACAACCATATCCATCACGGCAACGCATTGCGCATCGACCCCACCCGCGTGCTCTGGAAGCGCGTCATGGACATGAACGACCGGGCGCTGCGTCAGCTCATCGTGGCTCTGGGCGGGCCTTCCAACGGGCAACCCAGGGAAAGCGGCTTCGATATCACCGTGGCTTCCGAAGTCATGGCGGTCTTCTGCTTGTCGGAATCCATCACGGAGCTGAAGGAGCGTCTGGGCCGCATCATCGTGGCGTACACCTATGACAAGCAGCCCATCACCGCCGCGCAGTTGAAGGTGAACGGGGCCATGGCGGCGCTCCTCAAGGATGCGTTGAAGCCCAATCTGGTGCAGACCCTCGAACACACTCCGGCCTTCGTCCATGGCGGCCCTTTCGCCAACATCGCCCACGGCTGCAACAG
>JAJTBC010000234.1 GCA_021287085.1 Bacillota bacterium
TGCGCAGCGCGGCTTCGCTCTGGATGTTCACGAAATGCTCGAAGGCGTCCACGTTGAACACCGCTTCGGCAGTATCCACCACCTTCCAGGTCACCACGGCGCCGATCTCGATGGGATTGCCATCCAGGTCGTTCACCTTCAGCTTGCTGCTTTCGAAGTTCCGCACCCTCAGGCTCACCTTGCGCTTGCTGAAAAGAGGATTGGCCCACATCAGCCCTTCCGTTTTGGTGGTGCCCTTGTAGCGCCCGAAAAGCTGGAGCACCACGCCTTCGTTGGGGTTCACCATGAAGAAGCCCTTCATGAGGAAGAGCACCGCGGCCCCGCCCAGGAGGCAGGGGATGATTTCAAACAGGGATTCCTTGGCCACGCCGTTGGCGAAGCCGCCTGCGAAGAGCAGCAGCGCCAGGATCAATACGGCGAGCATGGGCAGGCCGGGCAAGGTCTTGTGGATGGTTTCGCGGTACATGGACACCTCCTGGGTTGGAATCAATATGATATCACATCGATTGCACGTCAAGCCCTTCCCCTGCCCCTGAATCCCATGCTGCCGTCGCCTTGAGCCGCTAGACTGGATGGGCTTTACGGAAAGGAACCATGTCGCGCCCCTGCCCCTGCACCTCCAAACGCACCTTCGACGCCTGCTGCGAGCCATTCCTTCTGGGGAAACGGCTGCCCAACACGCCTGAACAGTTGATGCGCAGCCGCTTCACGGCCTACGCCCTGCGCAAGGCGGAATACCTCGTGGCCACCACCGCCGAGGAAAAGCGGGGCGAATTGGACCTGGACGAGTTGAAGCGCTACTGCGCCAGCGTGACCTGCATTTCCCTCAAGATCCTTTCCACCGAAGGCGGCAAGGCCGACGATGACACGGGCGTGGTGACCTTCCATGCCAGCCTGCAGATCAATGGCAAGCGCATGCTGCATCGGGAGCGCAGCACCTTCCGCCGCGAGGGAGGCCGCTGGTTCTACGTGGACGGCGAAACCAACTGAACCTAGACCAGCCGAGCGTTGATGGCGTTCACGAGCCCAGGCCCCTGGAAGATGAGCGCCGAGTAAATCTGCACCAGATCCGCGCCATCGTCCAAGGCTTCGCGGGCATCGAGGCCATCGCTCAGGCCGCCGCAAGCCATGAAACATACATCCGAAGAAATCCGTTCCAGGATGCGCCGCCGCACCGCCTGGGCCTTGGCCTTGAGGCCGACGCCCGAGAGCCCTCCGTCTCCCCAGGCCAGCACTTGCTTGCGCTGAGCCTCGGAAACGATGCCGCGATCCAAGGTGGTGTTGGTGGCGATGAGGCCTTCCACCCCGGAGGCGGCAATGACCTCCACGATGGCATCCAGTTCGTCGAAAGCCAGATCCGGCGCCAGCTTCACGAAAATCGGCTGGGCTTCCAGGGCCATTTCGCGGCGGGTATGCAGCAGCCCTTCCAGAAGCGGTTTCAAGGCTTCGGGGGCCTGGAGTCGGCGCAGGCCCGGCGTGTTGGGCGAACTGATGTTGAGGGCGATGTAATCCACCTCCGGCGCAATCCACCGGTAGGCGGCGCGGTAGTCCTCCAACGCGGTTTCTTCAGGCGTGACCTTGTTCTTGCCGATGTTGCCGCCCACCACCAGGCCCTTGGGACGGCGCTTCAGACGCTTCGCCACCACCTCCGCGCCTTCGCTGTTGAACCCCATGCGGTTGAGGATCAGCCCTTCCGAGGGAATCCGAAAACAGCGGGGCTTGGGATTGCCGGGCTGAGGACGCGGGGTGACGGTGCCGATTTCCACGAAACCGAACCCCAGAGCCTTCCATACCGGAAGCAGCTCCGCGCCTTTGTCGAGCCCCGCCGCCAGCCCCAGCGGCGTCGCAAAGGAAAGGCCGCCCACTTTGCGAGCCAAGGAAGGAGAGGGCTGTCCTGCCATGGCCTCCAACACCTTCACGCCGCCCGGACATTGCTGCAGCACGCGCCCTGCCGCAAAGGCCACGCCATGGGCCGTTTCCGGCTGCAGCGTGAACAGCACCGGACGCAAATGATCGTAGGCCTTGAGCAGAAATGACATGAATCGGCTTCTCCCCTTCCATTGTGGCGGAACAAAGCCGGTTGTGCGGCACAGTATCCTGGCAGCATGGCGCGTTATCTTCTGTCGAATCTGCCCGTGGAGCTGAATGCGGTGGCGGAGCCTCTGGAGAGGCTGCTGGCAACGGCCCTGGGGGCGAAGGCCTCCTGTTTCCGTGATCCCGTGCTGGAGCGCCGCAGCCTGGACGCTCGGCACAAGGGGCGCCTGCGCTTCCTCCTGAACGTGAGCTTCGAGAGCGATCCGGATTTTTCCGCCGCGCCGCTGGCGCCCGGAGCCAAGCTGGAAACGGCGCCAGCCTCCGTTTCCTTCCAGGTAAACGCCGCCCCTCGCCGTCCCAAGGTCGTCATCGTGGGCACAGGGCCTGCGGGAACCTTCTGTGCCCTGCGTCTGCTGGATTACGGCATCGAGCCGATCCTGCTGGAACGCGGCCCGGAGATGGGCGAGCGGGTGCAGAAGGTGAACGCCCTTTGGCGGGAAGGCACGTTGGATGTGGATGCCAACGCCCAATTCGGCGAAGGCGGGGCGGGCACCTTCTCCGATGGCAAGCTGGCCACGCGCACGGGCCATCCCGCCATCCGCTTCGTGCTGGAGACCTTCGTGCGGTTCGGCGCCGATCCCAAGATCCTTTTTCTGGCCAAGCCCCACGTGGGTACCGATGTCATCCGAGGCTGTTCCGTGCGCATGCGCCGGGAAGCCCAGGCCCGCGGCGCTCAGTACCGCTTCAAGACACGGCTGGCGGATTTCCGGGAGGAGGCAGGAAGGGTGCGCGCCGCCATCACCTCCGAGGGGGAAGAGATCCCCTGCGATGCGCTGGTGCTGGCGCCGGGCCATAGCGCCAGGGATACCTTCGAGATGCTGGTGCGACACGGCGTGGCCCTGCGTCCCAAGCCCTTCGCCATGGGCGTGCGGGTCGAACAGCCCGTGGACCTCATCGACCGCGCCCAGTACGGGCCCTCGGCGGGCCATCCCAGCCTCGATCCCGCCGACTACCGCCTGGTATGCAACCTCAATCGCGATCGCGCCGCCTACAGTTTTTGCATGTGCCCCGGCGGCGAAGTGATCCAGTGTTCCTCCGAAGCGGGTGGCGTGGTGGTCAACGGCATGAGCAACGCCAAGCGGGATTCGGGCTATTCCAATTCGGGCCTCGTGGCCAAGGTGAACACGGCGGATTTCGGCGCCAGCGATCCCCTGGCGGGCATGCACCTGCAGCGTCGCTGGGAACAGGCCTGCTTCCGCGCGGCGGGGGAGCGGTACGGCGCCCCGGCCATGGCCGTGCAGGATTTCCTCAAAGGGCGGCCCACCGGGCGTTTGCCGCGCACCAGCTTCCGTCCCTTTGCGGTGCCTGCCGATCTGGAGACCTGTCTGCCCGATTTCGTATTGGCCCAGCTTCGCGCCGCGCTGCCGGAATTCGACCGCAAGCTCCATGGCTTCACCAGCGTGGAAGCGATTCTGCTCGCCATCGAAAGCCGCACCAGCAGTCCCATTCAGCTCATGCGTGGGGAGAACGGCCAATCGCCTTCCCACGCGGGACTCTACCCCTGCGGCGAGGGCGCGGGCTTTGCCGGAGGCATCACCAGCGCCGCCGTGGATGGCATTCGCGTGGCCGAATGGATCGCGCAGGGCGCCGGAGCGCCGGTCTTCGAGCCCTTCGAAAAACGGGTCAAGAGCGGGGATGTGGGAACGGAGTACTGATTCGGCTTTTCTTCCCGGTTGTGGGTAGCCTTTCCGTAGGGTTTCTGGATTCCGCATGATGCTTCGATCTCCCCTCTCTCGCTGGCTGCTCCTGGGCCTATGGGGCACCGTGGCGGTCGCGGCGTTCTGGCTCATGGCGGTGCAGGCCGCCCTCGCGCTGTTGACCCCTTTCGGGCAGTGGCAGAAACCAGGGATCGCCAGGGTGGAAGTGTTGGGGCGTGAGCGGGATCCCGAAAGCGTCTTCACGGACGAGGTGCATGTGCTGCGCCACGGCGAACTCCGAAGCCTCACCATGCTGAAGGAAGAAGCGGCCAGTCTGCGTTCGGGACAAACGGCCTGGGTGCTCGACAACTACTACGCCACCCCTACCCGCCCCCCTCATTTCCGGCTCACGCCCCATCGCCTGCTGCTGGAATACCCGGAGCCGCTGCTGGTGCTGGCGCTCGTGACCTTCTGGCGCACGCGCAAAGCCATTTCCAAAGCCCAGATTCCCGATCCTCACCGGCCCAGGAAGGTGGTGGTGGACGATTTCCATTTGCGGGCCGGGCGTTTCACCTCCGAGAACCGACCCACCCACGAATCCGAACGATGACCCCATGCCCTCCTTTCCCCATGGGCAACCCGATCCCGTTCCTGGCGTCCCAGGCTGATAGAATCGGACGTGGCGGCCATGGGGCCGCTTCTTTATGGGATCGGTCCATTCATGTCTCTTTCCGAAGAAATCCAGCGTCGGCGCACCTTTGCCATCATTTCCCATCCCGACGCGGGCAAGACCACGCTCACGGAAAAACTGCTGCTCTATTCGGGAGCCATCGACCGGGCGGGTTCGGTGAAGGGCCGCGAGCGGGGCGCCATGGCCCAAAGCGATTGGATGGCCATCGAGCAGGAGCGCGGCATCAGCGTTACCAGCGCGGCCATGCAGTTCGATTACAAGGGCTTCGCCATCAATCTGCTGGACACGCCCGGTCACCAGGATTTCAGCGAGGACACCTACCGGGCACTCACCGCCGCCGATAGCGTGGTGATGCTGCTGGATTGCGCCAAGGGCGTGGAAGAGCAGACCAAGAAGCTCTTCCGGGTGGCCAAGGAGCGCCAGCTTCCCATCTTCACCTTCGTGAACAAGATGGATCGCCCCGGCCGCGAACCCATCGAGTTGATCGACGAGGTGGAAGAGCTGTTCGGCCTGCATGCGGTGCCCATGACCTGGCCCATCGGCTCCGGTCCCGATTTCAAGGGCGTGTACGTGCGCGCCACGGGGCAGATCCAGGTGTTCGAGCGGGCCAAGGCGGGCCAGAAGGCGCGGGTGGCGGGCCAAGGCAGCCTGAGCGATCCCGAAATCCTGGCGCTGCTCACGGCGGCGGAATTGCAGCAGCTCAAGGACGATCTGGAATTGATGGAGCATGTGCTGCCCGCCTTCGACAAGGAAGCCTTTCTGCGCGGCGAGCAATCGCCTATGTTCTTCGGGTCGGCCATCAACAATTTCGGCATCGCCGAATTTCTCGACGAATTTCTCGACATGGCGCCTGCGCCCCATGCGCGGCCATTGGCCAACGGCGATGAAATCGAACCGGAATCGCCCTTCACCGCCTTCGTGTTCAAGGTGCAGGCCAACATGAACAAGGCCCACCGGGATCGCGTGGCCTTCGCCCGCATCGTGTCGGGCCATTTCGAGCGCGGCATGGATGCCCTGCACGTGCGCGGCCAGAAAAGCATCAAGCTCAACTACCCGCATATGTTCTTCGGGCGGGAACGGGAGATCGTGGACGAAGCCTTTCCCGGCGATATCCTGGGCCTCATCAATCCAGGCGTGTTTCGCATCGGCGATGTGCTTTCCGCCGCAGGGCCCGTGGAGTTCCACGCCGTGCCGCGCTATTCGCCCGAACAGTTCTCCAGCGTGCGGCTGGCGGACCCCGGCGCGCGCAAGGGTTTTTTGAAGGGCCTTCAACAGATCGCGGAAGAAGGCGTGGTGCAGGTGTTCTGGCCCAAGGGCGGCGCGCCACTGCCCATTCTCGGCGCGGTGGGAAGGCTCCAGTTCGAGGTGCTGCAGCATCGCCTGAAGGACGAATACGCCTGCGCCGTGGTGCTGGAACCCCGCAATTTCCAGATGGCCCGCTGGATCACTGGCGGTTGGCCCGAGCCCAGCCGTTTCTGGGGCGAACTGGTGGAGGACAGCGAGGGCAACCCGGCGATCCTTTTCGAAAACGATTGGCAGCGCCGCACCACCGCCGAAAAATCGCCGGGCCTGGCCTTCCTGGAACACCCACCCAAGTAGCTGGAGCGGGTTCAGGGAGGACCGCATCCAACTCAAGCAAAGCCTGCGTTGGATGACCTTCGCTATTCAGGGGGACCGCCCGGCCCCACTTGATCCATCCATTGATCCAGCACTTCGCCAGGTGTGGCCTCTGCGTCCCCCCTGGCCCCCGCATCCAACTCAGGCAAAGCCTGCGTTGGATGCCAGGCTCTGACCACGTACAATGAATCTTCATCTCCGCCGCCCCGCAGCCGATAAGCAAGCATCAGGAGCGCCCATG
>JAJTBC010000241.1 GCA_021287085.1 Bacillota bacterium
CCTTCCCGCGCAATCGTTCCACGGTGCGTTCGGGGTGGAGATCCAGGGTGGGGCGGCCTTCCAGGCCCATGCGGGGCACGGCGGCGCGGGCAAAGCCCAGGCGGGCGCCTTCCTGGAGGCGCAGGGGCAACTGGGCCACGGGGCGCACTTCGCCGGTGAGGCCCACTTCGCCCATGAACAGGCATTTGTCGGCCAGCAACCGGCCCGTGGCGCTGCTGGCCAGGGCGGCGATGACCGCCAGATCGGCGGCGGGATCTTCCACTTCCAGACCTCCAGCCACGTTCACGTACACGTCGCGATCGTGAAGCTGCACGCCGCCACGCCGTTCGGCCACGGCGCAGAGCATGGCGAGGCGCTGACCGTCGATGCCCAGGGCCGTGCGGCGCGGGATGCCTAGGCCCGCCGAGGCCACCAGGGCCTGGATTTCCACCACCATGGGCCGGGTGCCCGAAAGCACCACCGTGGCGGCGCAACCGGGGCGCGGTTCCGCATCCAGGAAAAAGGGGTTGCCCTCCGCCGCCACGAGGCCCTGGCCCGTCATGGCGAAAACGCCCAGCTCGAAGGCCGCGCCGAAGCGGTTCTTCAGCGCCCGCAGCAGGCGGTGATGATGGTGGCGATCCCCCTCGAAGGCCAGCACCGTATCGACAAGGTGTTCCAGCACTTTCGGTCCCGCCAGACCGCCATCCTTCGTGACATGGCCCACCAGCACCAGGGGCGTGCCCGTGGCCTTGGCCCAGCGGGTGAGCAGCGTGGCACAACCCCGCACCTGGCTCACGCTGCCTGCGCTGGCTTCGAATTCGGGATCGAAGAGGGTCTGGATGGAATCCACCAGCAACAGCGATGGCTTGAGACGAGCGGCCACCTCCAGGATGCGGCGCACATCAGTTTCGGCGAAGAGATGGATGCCGGGCCGCTCCGCACCCAGGCGCTGGGCCCGCAGCTTGATCTGGCGCTCGCTTTCCTCGCCGCTGGCGTACAGCACCTTGCCTTCGGTGGTGGCGGCCCATTGCAGCACCAGCGTGGATTTGCCGATGCCCGGCTCGCCGCCCAGCAGCACCACCATGCCCGGCACCACGCCGCCGCCCAGCACGCGATCCAGTTCGCCCAAGCCTGTAGCGACCCGCTCGGTTTCACTGGTTTCCACGTCCAACAGCGACACCGGCCCCGCGTATTCGCTCTGGGCAAAGGCGCTGCGGGCGCGGCCCAGATCGGCCTTCAACGCGCCTTTCACCTCTTCGATGGTGCCGAAGGCCCCGCAGTTGCCGCACTTGCCCATGGATTGGGAATAGCGGGCCCCGCAGGCAGTGCATTCAAACAAGGAGGACGATTTGGCCATGAAGGAAGGGTAGCAGGGGCGTGAAAAGCGAGCCGGGGCGAGATTTCATTTCGCGATGCCCGCGTTTTCCGGTTCTGCTATTAATCCAGCGAGGATGGATGATGCGGGCTTTGGGGCAGCGGGTTGGAGACACGACGTGGGATCTCGTGATGGGATCGGCGGTAGGTCTTCTCGCCGGGGGCGCTTCGGCCCTCTTCCTCACGCTGCTGAACCGGGCCATCGAACTGCGGATGCGCCATCTCTGGCTGCTGGGACTGTTGCCGGTCTTCGGCATGGCGAGCGCATGGCTGTACGGGCGTTTCGGCAAGGAAGCCGAGGGCGGCAGCCGCCTGATCCTGGATGAAGTGGTGGAGTACCAGGGGCGCGTACCTTCCCGCATGGCGCCGCTGGTGCTCATCGGCACCCTGCTCACCCACCTGGGCGGCGGCTCCGCAGGCCGCGAAGGCACGGCCATCCAGATGGGCGCGAGCTTGGCCCGCACCCTGGGAAAGCTGCCGTGGAAGGTGCTGAAGCTCAATGAGGCCCGTCAGCAACGACTGCTCCTGGCGGGGGTTTCCGGCGGGTTCGGCTCGCTCTTCGGCACCCCCTTCGCCGGAGCCATCTTCGGACTGGAGGTGCTGCCTTCGGGTCGCATGCGCCTGGAAAGCCTCGCCATCTGCGCCTGCGCGAGCCTTGTGGGCGATGGCTTCTGCCGTTGGCTGGGCGCTCAGCATCTTCATGCGAACGTGGCTGCCATGTCGCTTTCGCTGGTGGTCGCGCTGAAACTGATGTTCTTCGCGCTGCCCGTGGCCCTGGTGGCGTGGCTTTTCGTGGAATCCAGCCACGGTCTGGCGCGGTGGAGCGCGGCCATGTTCCGTTCGCCCTACGGGAGAGCCGCTCTGGGCGGCTTGGCCATCCTCGCGCTCACGGCCCTGCTGCGCACCACGGACTACCTGAATCTCGGCACGATCTGGCTGCCGCGCATCTTTGACGCCACGGCCCCGGTGCCGCCCTGGGCCTTCGCGCTCAAGGCCCTTTTCACCGTGGTCACGCTGGGCTTCGGGTTCAAGGGCGGCGAGGTGACGCCTCTCTTCGTCATCGGCGCGCTGCTGGGAGCCACCCTGGCGCCGCCCCTGGGCCTGCCCGCGCCCTTCCTGGCTGCCGTGGGCTTCGTGGCGCTCTTCGCCGCCGCAAGCCACACGCCCATCGCTTCCACCATCCTCGGTGTGGAACTGTTCGGCGCGGGCTTCGTGGGGCCGCTCCTCGTCGTCTGCCTGCCCGCCTATCTGCTCATGGGCCATCGCAGCATCTACCGAAGCGGCGTGAAGGAAAAGGAAGCCCCATGAACCCCGAATCCCAACCTCGCTGGCTCAATCGCACGGTCTGGGGCATGGCTGTGACGAGCTTTCTTTCGGATCTGGGCCACGAGGCGCAGAGCGTGCTGCTGCCGGGCTTCATGGCCGCCCTGGGGCTGCCGCCCCTGGCCCTGGGCGCGGTGGAAGGCTTGGCCGATGCCGCGTCGAGCTTCATGAAGCTGGGCGCAGGTTGGTTCTCGGATCGCCTGGGCCGCCGCAAGGGGCTGGTGGTGGGCGGCTACCTGGCCACGGGCGCGGCTTCAGGCATCATCGCCCTGGCCTGGGGCTGGCCCATGATCGCGGCGGGCAAGCTTTTCGGCTGGATCGGCCGAGGGCTGCGCGGCCCTCTGCGCAATGCGCTGCTCACGGACAGCATTCCCAAAGAAGCCCTGGGCCGAGCCTTCGGCTTCCACCGCTTCGGCGACACGCTGGGAGCCATTCTCGGCCCGCTGGCCGTAGTGGGCCTGCTGTCGTGGCTGCTGCGGCACGGCTTGAACCCCTTGGCGGCCCATCGCCAACTCATCGCTTGGACCCTGGTACCGGGAATCCTGTCGGGGCTGGTTTTCGCGTGGATGGTGAAGGAGCGGGCACGATCCAAGCCCAAGGTGCTGAGCTTTCGCCACGCGCTGTCCCAGATGCCCGCTTCGTTCCGCTCGTACCTGGGCACCGTCGGCGTGTTCGGCGCGGGCGACTACGCCCATACGCTGCTGATCCTGGCGGCCACGCAACTGCTCACGCCCACGCTGGGCGCCGCCAAGGCCGCCACGCTGGGCGGACTTCTCTACGTGCTGCACAACGTCATCTACGCTCTCTCCACCTATCCCGTGGGCGCGCTGGCCGATC
Organism: Bacillota bacterium; assembly: GCA_021287085.1. Lineage (GTDB taxonomy): Bacteria > Acidobacteriota > Holophagae > Holophagales > Holophagaceae > JAYREN01. The sequence goes on from JAJTBC010000241.1 coordinate 3,514, forward strand.
GCCTCGGCCATCATCGCCGCCTGCTGGGCCTGGGCTACGCCGTGTCCGTGGCCGTGCCCCTGCTGATGGCTTATGCCTTCTGGCAGCAGTCGTCGTCGCTGCTGCTCTTGGCCCTGGCCTTTTCCCTGGCTGGTCTCGTGAACGGCGTGCAGGACACGCTCGAAGGCGCGGCCACGGGCGCCATGGCTCCCCAAGCCCATCGCGGCTTGGCCTTCGGCCTGCTGGGCGGCGTGAACGGCCTGGGCGACCTCCTCTCCAGCCTCATCGTGGGTGGTCTATGGACTGTTCATCCCATCTGGGGCTTCAGCTATGCCGCCATCATGATGGCCCTGGGTGCGGGAATGATGCTGCGAAGCCACCGTTTGACGCGGGAGCCGGAGCCCCTTGGCTGAACAGGTCATGCCGTTACGGAAATGACACGAAAACCCATGCGGAAAAAGCGGCGGAAATCCGTTCAGAGCTTCTCGTAAATCCTTCGATATGCGCCACTTCCAAGGGATGCCTTGATTCTCAAGGAGAGATTTATCTATAAGATTTTAAATGAGTTATGCAACATGGAAATTGGATCTCAGGAACCGCGAATCCCTAAAAGTTTTCCACAGTTTTCCATTTCTTTCGCGTTGACTTTCCCTTGTGATTTGCAATTGCGGAAAGGGTGGTTTGTAACCCATCCGTGACAAACCCGTTTCATGACAAGCAGGCGGTGTCATCCCGGTGTAACGCCAGCCATGAGGCGATGTCACACCAACTGCTGCGCCTCCTTGAGCTGCACGCTCACAAGGCGGCTGATGCCGCGCTCCTCCATGGTCACGCCGTAGAGGGTGTCGGCGGCCACCATGGTGGGTTTCTGGTGCGTGATGACGATGAACTGTGTATGGGGCTTCATGCGGTGCACGAGGCGCGCGAAGCGGCCCACATTGGCTTCGTCCAAAGGCGCGTCCACTTCGTCCAGCACGCAGAAGGGGCTGGGTTTGAACTGGAAGATGGCGAAGAGCAGGGAAATGGCCGTGAGCGCCTTCTCGCCGCCGCTCAGCAGGCTCAGCGCCTTGGCGGTCTTGCCCGGGGGTTGGGCGGTGATCTCGATGCCGCACTCCAGCAGATCCTTGGGGTCCTGCAGCGCGAGATGGGCCGTGCCACCGCCGAACACATCGCGGAACACCTCGGTAAACCGCTGATGGATGAACTCGAAGGCCTCGCGGAAACGCTCTTCGCTGGTGGCGTTGATCTCCCGGATGGTGGATTCCAGGTTGCCGATGGCCTCCATTACGTCGGCCCGCTGTTCGTTCATGAACGCGAGGCGTGCCTCCGCTTCTTCCAATTCCTGGATGGCCAGCGGATTCACGCTGCCGAGATCGAGGCGGCGGCCCTGGTATTCGGTGAAGGCGGTCTGATGCACCAGTTCGCCCTGGCTCCAGGCCTCTCGCTCTTCCTCGGTGATGGAGGCCATGAAATCGGGCACCGTCATGGAAAGAGCCAGCTCGATTTCCTTGGCCATGGTATCGAGACTGCCCTGCACCTGAGCCCCGGACACCAGGCATTCCTGATGCAGCTGACGGGCATTCTCCAGCGCGTGCTGCAGTTCCCTGGCACGGACCTCCTGCACGCGCAGGGCCTCCGCCGCGTGTTCGATGCGGGGCTGAAGCTCGCCCTGCTGGGCCAAGAGCTGCTGGCGTTCCTCCAGACGAGCCTGGATTTCCTTTTCCAGATCCTGGATGCGCTGGGAGGCTTGTGCCGCGCGGCTTTCCGCCTGATTCACATCCTCCTGGATCCGCTTCTTCTCGGCCTCCAGATCGAAGGCGCCGCGCTGAAGCTGCAGCACCTGGCGCTGCACACCATCCCGCTCCGCCCAGGCCGAAGCGCGCATCTGCGTGGTTTCCATCAGGCGCTGACGGCGCTGCTCCAGCGCCTCCAGCGCCTCGTGATGTCGCCCTTCCCCGTTGTGAATGGCCTCGGTGAGCCGCTCCACTTCGGGATTCTGCTCGGGCATCTCCAGTTCCCGCAGCGTGGTCTTCAGCGCTGCGATCTCCGCCTCGATCTGCTCCCACTGTTCGTCGGCGCGGGTCTGAGCCTCCTCGATTTCCCGCAACTGGCCCTTGGCCGAAGTCAGGCGCGCCTTGGTGTCCTCCAGCTCCCGGCGGGCTTGGGCGCGATCCTCTTCCATTTCCCGGGTGCGCTCGGCATGGCCCGCCAGCTGGGCCTGGGCACTCTTGAAGGCCTTTTCCAGTTCCTCCACCTGATCGAGCCGTTCCTCGCGCCTAGCGTGGCTGGCGTCGAGATCCGCGCGGAGCTTGAGGGGCGAAGCCTCCGGCGCGGCCACGCCGCATCGGATGGGCGCGAAGGGCAGCTTCACCAGGCTCGGCGACACGAAGCCCAGGCCAGGATGGGTCACAGCCAACTGGGGCAGCGCCTCGTCAGTGCATCGGAAACAGCGCAGGAAGAGCGCCTCCAGGGGGCGAGGCGAAGGACGCTTCCAGTGCAGGAACGAGGCCAGGGCCTCGCAGCCTGCGGGCGTTTCCACGGCTTCGCTGGCTTCTGGCAGCGCCGCCTGGAGCGCGCCCGGCGCTTCGGCCAGGGCCGCGCCGTGTTCCACCGCGATGGCCTCCAGCGCGTGCCCCAGCAACCGTTCCAGATCGGGTCGCACGGTTTCGTCAATCTGAACCAGCTCGAACAAGGGCGGCGCGGCTTCCCCCCGACCTTTGAGCCAGGCCAAGGCTTTCTGGCTTTCCTCCGCCTGAACCACTCGCCGCAGCAGATCGCCCAGCTGCTGAAGCCGCCGTTCTTCGGCATCGAGCGCAGCTTCGGCTTCGCGCAACGTCTGCCCGGAAAGGCGCTGCTGCTGCAGGGCCTCGTCATGCAAGCGGGCCTGCACTCGCACCGTTTCGTCAACTTCCTCCATGCGGGTTTCGGCGGCCTCCAGGCCTCGCTCCAGCCGCTGATGGTCAGCCTGCAGGCCTTCCAGTCGAGGCGCCCGCACCGATTCCTCGTGGTTCAGCGCATCCAGGCGACCTTCGGCCTGGGCGATCTTTTGATGAATGCCCTGGCGCTCCCGCTGGGCCGCGAGGCTGGCGCGCTCGGCCTCGGCCCGCTGGGCGCGCAATTCCTTCAATTCGCTTTCCACGTGACGCAGCGCGCCTGCGGCCAGAGCCACCGTTTCCTCGGCTTCGGACACGAGGCTTTCACGGCCTTCCAGCGCAACCTCGGCCACCTTGAGCGCCGCCTGCAACCGAGCCATTTCTTCGTCGGCGTCGCCGCTGCGACCCGAAAGTTCCTCCAGGCGCCCCCGCAGCACATCGCGCTGCTGATGGGCTTCCTCGATGCGCTCTTCCTGGAAGTGGCGATCCTGCTCGGCGAGGCTCAACCGCTGATCCAGCGCCAGGATCGCGCGCCCCTTGGCATCCTGGGCCTGGTTCAATTCGTCCAGGGCGTGGCGCTGGCTTTCCACTTCGCTGGCCTTTTCCGAAGCCTGCGCCGTGAGGGCCGCGATGCCGCGTTCCAAGGTGTCGAGCTGCTCGATGACGCGGGCCTTGGCTTCCTCCAGTTCCGTGGCTTTGCCCGCCAGCAGGATGCGCTGGGTGGCCTTGATGAGCGCATCCAGCTCCTGAGCCTTGCGGGCCTTGGAGGCCTGGCGCTTGAGGGAATCCTGCTGCTTGCCCAGTTCGTGGAGGATATCGTCGAGGCGCAACAGATTGGCGCGAGTGTCCTCCAGGCGGCGTTCCGCTTCGCCTCGGCGGGCCTTGTAGCGGGTGATGCCGGCGGCTTCTTCGAGCAGGGAGCGACGATCCTTGGGCTTGGTGGAAAGGATCAGATCGATCTGCCCCTGCTGGATGAAGCTGTAGGCGCGGGTGCCCATGCCCGTGTCCATGAGCAGATCCTGGATGTCCTTGAGGCGC
>JAJTBC010000012.1 GCA_021287085.1 Bacillota bacterium
AGATGACGACGCACAGTCGAATAAAGGCCAGTGGAGGCCGCGAAGCGAACAACCCTCGTCGTGATCATTGCTTAAAGTTCAATGTCTGCGTGAGTGCGCTCCATCACGGCTTGCCGCAACTGACGCCGCAGGGAGGGCACGGGAATGGCAGAGAGGAGATCGGCGGCAAAGCCGTAGGTGAGCAGGTTGCGGGCGGTGGCGAGATTCAGGCCACGGCTCTGCAGGTAGAACAGCTCTTCGGGATCCAGCTGGCCGATGGCGGCGCCGTGGGCGCACTTCACATCATCGGCGAAGATCTCCAGTTCGGGCTTGGCATCCACCCGGGCCAGTTCCGAAAGCAGCAGGCTGCGGGCCTGTTGGCGGGCATCGGTCTGCTGGGCGCCGGGATAGACATGAATGCGACCGTTGAAGATGCTGCGGGCGCGGCCATCCACGATGGTCTTGTGCAGCTGTTGTGTGGTGCCGTGGGGCTTGCGGTGGTCGATGCAGGAATGGGTGTCGGCCACCTGATCGTGGTCCAGCAGCGCCAGTCCGTTCAGTTCCAGTTCGGCGCCTTCGTCGGCCATGTCCACGCGAGGGCTTTGGCGGCTCAACGCCGCGCCCAGACTCAGGATGCGGCAGGTGTAGCTGGCACTGTGATCCAGGCGGGCGGCCAGGGTGGAGAGATGAAAGGCCGTGAGCGAATCCCGCTGCACGCGCTCGTGGGTAAGGCTGGCATAGGGATGCAGGCGCACCTCCGCCACCGGGCAGGTGAGGTAGGTGCCGTAGCCCAGGTGCTCTTCGACGAGGTGGACTTCGGCGCCGCGTTCCAGTTCCACCCAGAGGCGGGGCAGGGCGCAAAGGCCCGTGGAGTCTTCCTCTCCTTGCGTGGCGAACACCACGTGCAGGGGCGTTTCCACCCGCACGTCCTGGGGCACGAAGAGGTAGGCGCCATCGGCGAAGCGGCTGTGATTGAGATTCGCGAACACGTCCACCGAATCCGGCGACGCCAGCGAACCCAGCAGCGGCGCGGCATCAGGAGCGGCGGAAAGGGGGCGCAGCCGCACTCCTGGCGGAAGGGCGGCCACGTTGCTCAGGGCCGAAGAAAAATGGCCGTTCACGAACACCAGTCGCGTGCCCTTGGCCTCGGGCAGCACATGGGCGGCCAGATCAATGTCCATCGCCTTTCCGGGCAGGAAGCGGTGGTCGCGCAGAGGTTTCAGATCGGTGTATTTCCAGTCTTCGTCCCGCAGGGTGGGGAAGTCGCTGTCCAGGAGAAGCGCCTCGGCCCGTTGGCGCAGGGCTTCCCAGGCCTGGGCGCGGGGAGCCATGGGCAGGTCGGCGCGCGCGTGGGAGAGGGTCTGCCAGGCGGCCATCAGGGCCTCCCAAGGGGCGCGGCGCCTTCGCCCTTGAGCCAGTCGTAGCCACGGGTTTCCAGCTCGAAGGCCAGTTCCTTCCCGCCGCGCTTGACGATGCGACCGCCGGAGAGCACATGCACCTGATGGGGCTGGATGCTTTCCAGGAGCCGGGGGAAGTGGGTGATGAGCAGCAGGGCGCGACCGGGCTTCATCTGGCGCGTCACGGCCTCGCCCAACACGCGAAGGGCGTCGATGTCGAGGCCCGAATCCAGCTCATCCAAAATGGCGAGCTTGGGCTCCAGGGCGGCCATCTGAAGGATTTCGTTGCGCTTCTTCTCGCCGCCGGAGAAACCTTCGTTCAGGCTGCGATCCAGGAAGGCCGGATCCATCTTCACGTCGATGAGCTTTTCGCGGATGTAGTCATCGAATTCCAGGGGATCCAGTTCGTCGCGTCCTTCCGCTTCGGCCTTCTTGTTGTAGGCCAGGCGGATGAAGCTGGCGTTGCTCACGCCCGGCACTTCGATGGGGTGCTGAAAACCCAGGAAAAGGCCGGCCCTGGCCCGCTCGTCGGCTTCCATGTCGAACAGGTTGCGGCCTTCGAAAAGCACTTCGCCGCCCGTCACCTCGTACGAGGGATGGCCTGCCAGCACTTTGCCCAGTGTGGATTTTCCGGAGCCGTTGGGGCCCATGATGGCGTGGACTTCGCCCGCCTGGATTTCGAGATCGATGCCCCGCAGCACCTCGTTTTCGCCGATGCGCGCTTTCAAACCGCGAATGCTCAACATGCACAACTCCCGTGAAGATTTGAAAAAGGTCTGGAGAATCCGATGAATGCTGGTTCTAGCCCACGCTGCCTTCGAGCTTGAGGGACAGCAGCTTGGTGGCTTCCACGGCGAATTCCATGGGCAGTTCCCGGAACACGTCCTTGCAGAAGCCGTTGATGATCATGCTGATGGCGTCTTCCGCCGGGATGCCCCGCTGTTGGAAGTAGAAGAGCTGCTCTTCGCCGATCTTCGACGTGGTGGCTTCGTGCTCCACCTTGGCCGACTTGTTCTGTACTTCGATGTAGGGGAACGTGTTGGCGCTGCAGGTATGGCCGATGAGCATGGAATCGCATTGGCTGAAGTTGCGTGCGCCTTCGGCCTTGGGCTGCACCTTCACGAGGCCCCGGTAGCTGTTGGAGCTATCGCCGGCGCTGATGCCCTTGCTGATGATGGTGCTCTTGGTGTTGCGACCGATGTGGATCATCTTGGTGCCGGTGTCGGCCTGCTGCTTGTGGTTGGTGAGCGCCACGCTGTAGAACTCGCCGATGCTGTTCTCGCCCAGCAGCACGCAGCTGGGGTACTTCCAGGTGATGGCGCTTCCTGTCTCCACCTGGGTCCAGCTGATCTTGCTATCGCGCCCTTTGCAGAGACCGCGCTTGGTGACGAAGTTGAAGATGCCACCCTTGCCGTCCTTGTCGCCCGCATACCAATTCTGCACGGTGCTGTATTTGATGTCAGCGCGCTCCAGGGCCACCAGTTCCACCACGGCGGCATGGAGCTGATTGGTGTCGAACTGCGGCGCCGTGCAGCCTTCCAGGTAACTCACGGTGGCATCCTCTTCCGCCACGATGAGGGTGCGCTCGAACTGTCCCGATTCCTTGTTGTTGATGCGGAAGTACGTGCTGAGATCCATGGGGCATTTCACGCCCTTGGGAATGAACACGAAGGAACCGTCGGTGAACACGGCGCTGTTGAGGGCCGCATAGAAGTTGTCGGTGTAGGGCACGACGCTGGCCAGGTACTTCTTCACCAGATCCGGATGTTCCCGCACGGCCTCGGAGAGGGAGCAGAAGATGATGCCCAGTTCGCCTAGACGATCCTTGTACGTGGTGGTCACCGAGACGGAATCGAACACCACGTCCACGGCCACGCCAGCCAGGGCTTTGCGTTCGTCCATGGGCACGCCCAGCTTCTCTAAGGTGCGCAGCAGCTCAGGATCCACCTCGTCCATGCTCTGGTACTTGGGCTCCTTGGGTTTCGGGGCGCTGTAATAGACGATCTTCTGGAAATCAGGCTTGGGGTAGGTCACGTGCGCCCAATTGGGTTCTTCGAGCGTAAGCCAATGACGATAGGCCTTCAGACGGAATTCCAGAAGCCATTCGGGCTCCTGCTTCTTGGTGCTGATGAGGCGGATGGTGTCTTCGGAAAGGCCTGGGGGCGCGCTTTCCGATTCAATGTCCGTCACGAAGCCGTACTTGTATTCCTGGCTGGTGACTTGCTGGAGGGGCGAGCTCATGGGTTCTCCGGGAAACCTGGGGGCACGGACGGGAGACCTCGCACCCATGCGGCCTGAACATTCATTGTCTATTCCATACTGAAATTGTCAACTTTAGCCAAGGTGATGGGATTTCTTTAGTTCGTCCACCAGACCCTGCATTTTGGCCTGCAGGATCTGGGCCTGGGCCTCCGGCAGATCGCCGGGGGGCGCATGGAGGCCATCGTTCAGCACGTCCAGCGCCTCTTCCACTTCGCCCAGGGCCACCAGCGCGCTGCCTAGCTGGAAGTGGTTGATGAGGGTGGGCTCGTTGCGCATGACCGGTTCCAGCAGATCCAGCACCTCGTTGGGGCGCTTGAAGTCGAGCAGGTACTGGCCCAGCAGCGAACGCACCCGGGCCTCCTGGCCGGGCAAGGGCTGAACGTGCAAGCGGCGGGTCTCCTCCAGATCCGCTTCCGTGGCGTGCCCGGACATGAGGCGATAGGCCTGGCGGATCACGGCGGCTTCCCAGGCGCCGCTGCTCTTGGGATGCACGGCGAGGTAGGCGTCCAGGGCCGCGAAGAGAGCCGCTTCGTCGTTGCGCTCGCCGTGCCAATCCACCAGCAGGCGCAGGGCATGGAAGCAGAGGCGAGGGTGCCGCGCCGAGGCGGTGAAAGTCATGGCCTGCGCCACATGGTTTTTGGGATCGGTGGCCCAGGCCAGCTGCAGTTGCAGCCAATCGCCGCGCTGGGTCTTCTCGCGCTGCTGGGCCTGGCGCACCAGACTGAGGCTTTCGGGCAGGTGATTGTCTTCGAAGGTGGCCTCGGCTTCGTCCAGAAGGGCGCGGGAGGTGGCGCCTCCGCCTCGGGCGGAGCGAAGCTGATCGGGAGTTTCCGCATCCAGGAGCAGCAGCAGATCCGGGTCGCCGGGGTGCTGGCGCAGCAGTTCGGTGAGGATAGCGAAGGCCTTGGTGCGTTCGCCGGCCTGGAGATAGCCTTCCGCCAGGTGCTGGCGAATCAGGGTGTCGCCGGGCAGGAAGCCCGAGGCCTCCTTGAGCAGGGGAATGGCCTTGGCATGTTCCCCTTGGGCCAGCAGTACTTCGCCCAGGAGCGAGAGCGTTTCGCCATCCCGTTGAAGATGCAGAGCCTCCATGGCGATTTCCTGGGCTCCCTGGAAATCCTCCTTCTCCATGAGCAGATCGCAGAGCTGAAGGCGGGGCTCCACTTCCTCCGGGCGCAGCGAGACGGCCTGCTTCAGCGCTTCCACTGCGCGGTCGACGCCGTCGGGTTCGTCCTGGGCCAGTTTGGCCAGCAGCATCCAGGCCTCGTAATGGCGCGGGCTCAGGCCCACCACGCGCTGCGCGAGGTTTTCCGCGGCTTCGTATTCCTGGGCCGTTTCCATGAGGGCCGCCACGGTGAAGAGCAGCTCGTAGTTCTTGGGATCCAGGGCGATGGCCTGGGCCAGGCGCTGGGCGGCTTCCAGCAGTTGGGCGTTCTCAAGAAAGGCCGAAGTCTCGAGCAGGGCTCGGCGCAGCTGGGCGGCGGATTTGGGCTTGGAGATGGG
>JAJTBC010000014.1 GCA_021287085.1 Bacillota bacterium
GCCTTCTGGGGCTTCCACCCCCACCACGGGCCGCGCTTTTCGGGGTGTTCGAAATCCGCCGAGCCCAGTGGCCCTTCCTTGCGGATTCGCGCCAACACATGCTTGCAGACCCGTTCGTGATCGTCGCCCAGCAGATTGCGCCACCACGCGCTGGCCTCGATGCGCGGCCCGTCCCGGCGATAGCGCGGTTTCCAATGGGCGTGCCATTGGGTAGGAATGGCGGACGCATCGTGGGTCCAGCCTTCGAACAGCGTGCGATCCTCTTCCAGCAGGGCTTCCAGATGATTTGGTTCGTAGCCTTCCAGCCGCGTTCGCAGCGTCAAATCGTGGGCCCGGCCCGCCACCTGGATGGCGTCCAGTTGCACGAAGCCCACCTTCTGAACCATGGCCAGGACCGTGGAAGGATCCGCCTTGGGTGGTGTTCCCAGTAGCCCCTGGGCGCCCAGAAACAGGCGGCGAGCGGCGTCAGGAGGAATCACGACAGGGGTCATGGGTCATTGTAATCGAGGATCTGAAGTAGCCTTTGACGCCGTTTTGGGGACGACTACAATGCTCCTACTTCTCACTTTTTTCCGGAGGCACCATGGCCACCATGAAGCACATTCTCGACGAGAAGGGGCATTCCTTCTTCTTCGTCACTCCCGATACAAAAGTCATCGACGCGTTGCGAACGCTCACGGAAAAGCACATCGGCGTGGTGCTGGTGATGGACGGTGAGCGGCTGATGGGCATCTTCTCCGAGCGCGATTTCGTGCGCCTCGCGGTGAAGACCGGCAGTTTTACGCCCGACGTGCGCGTGGAAGAGGTGATGACCAAGCAGGTGTACTTCGTGAAGTTCGAAACCACCGTGGACGAATGCATGGCGCTGATGATCGAAAAGCGCATCCGCCACGCGCCGGTCATGGACGGCAAGATGGTGGTGGGCGTGGTCTCCATCGTGGACGTGGTGCGGGCGCTGGTGGCGGAGCGGGAGAGCGTCATCCACGGCATGGAAGGCTACATCGCCGCGTGGGAGTTCCCGACCTGAAGCGGGGTTTAGATCCGAAAGTAAAACGCGCGGCCGGGGCCGCGCGTTTTGTTTTTAGAGCAAGCCTCCTGCCCTGACGCAGGGCCTGCCTAGGCTATCCCATGGGTTCTTCGTGCTTGCAGGCGGGGCAGAGGATCACGGTGATGGGATCCTTGCCTCGGGGCTTCTTGGTCTTTTCGGTCATGTAGGGGTTCTTGCACTTGGGACAGGTCATGGGCACGGGCTTGTCCCAGGCAGTGAAATCACATTTGGGGTAGCGAGTGCAGCCGTAGAACACCTTGCCGAAGCGGCTCTTGCGGGGGCTCAGATCGCCGCCGCACTTGGGGCAGGGCACTCCGAGGATTTCCTTCTTCACGGTCTTGCATTTGGGGTAGTCCACGCAGCACACGAATTCGCCGTACCGGCCATGGCGCTTGACGAAATGCTTGCCGCAGGTGGGGCATTTCTCATCGAGAGGCACGTCCGGGGGCACGGGAATGCCCTTGGGATCGGCCTTCACGATGCCCTTGCAGCCGGGATAGTTCGGGCAGGCCCAGAACGGCCCCCACTGGCCTTTCCGCAGCACCATGGGGCTGGCGCCGCAGTTGGGGCATTCCGGCGCGTCTTCGGGTTCGTCCAGGGGCTCCAGCTCTTCGGTGTGATCGCATTCGGGATAGCGGGAGCAGCCCAGGAACAGGCCGTTCTTCCCATAGCGCTTGAGCATCTTCGCGCCGCACTTCTTGCACGCCACGTCGGTGGGAATGCCGGCCTTGAGGTTGGCCATGTCCTTCCCGGCGGTCTTGAGCAGCTTTTCGAAGGGGCCGTAGAAGGCGCGCAGCATCTTCTCGAAGGAGATCTCGCCTTCTTCGATGCGGTCGAGCTGGTCCTCCATGCCACTGGTGTAGCGGGGATCCATGAGTTCCGGGAAGCCCTGCACCAGCAGATCCGTGACCGCCATGCCGATTTCGGTGGGCTTGAAACGGCCTTCCATCTTCTTCACGTAGTCGCGGTTCTGGATGGTGGCGATGATGCTGGCGTAGGTGGAAGGCCGACCGATGCCATCCTCTTCCAGTTCCTTCACCAGGGTGGCTTCCGAGAAGCGCGCCGGAGGCTTGGTGAACTCCTGCTGGGTTTCGAGGCTTTCCAGCTTCAGCGATTCGCCTTTCTCCAGGGCGGGCAGCCCCACGTGCTCGTCGTCCTCCTCGCTGGCGTCCATGCGCTCGGCGGCTTTTTCGGCCTTGTCCGTGCGGTACACCACGAGCCATCCGGGGAAGCGTTCGATTTCGCCCTTGGCTTCGAAGTGGGCCACTTCGCCGCTTTCCAGAGCGCTCTCCGCTTCCACCACCGTTTCGTCGAAGCGGGCGGCCTCCATTTGGCAGGCCACGGTGCGCCGCCAGATGAGGGCGTAGAGGCGGAATTCATCGGGACCGAGATGGCCCCGCAGGCTTTCGGGCGTGCGGGCGATGTCCGTGGGGCGAATGGCTTCGTGGGCGTCCTGGGCACCGGCCTTGCCCGTGAAGATGCGGGCCTTGGCGGGGAGGTAGTCCTTCCCCCATTTCTTCTGGATGAAGTCGCGGGCGGCGTCGATGGCTTCGGGCGCCAGGCGCGGCGAATCCGTTCGCATGTAGGTAATGAGGCCCACGGGGCCTTCGCCGAAATCCACGCCTTCGTAGAGGCGCTGCGCGTTCTGCATGGTGCGCGACACCGAAAACCCCAGCTTGCCGGCAGCCTCCTGCTGGAGCTTGGCGGTGGTGAAGGGCGCGCTGGCGTTGCGCTTCTTTTCCTTGGTTTCTAGGCCCGTCACTTTCCAGGCGGCCTTCAGGATCTGATCGCGCAGCGCGTGGGCCTGCTTCTCGTTCTTCACGCGGGCCTTGGTTTCCTTGTTGCCCAGCTGAAGGGCCTGGCCGTTGAGCTTGGTGAGCTTCATCCAGAACTGGGGCGGCAGCTTGGCGGCGAATTTTCCGCGCAGCACCCAGTACTCCACGGGCTTGAAGGCCTGGATCTCCCGCTCCCGGTCCACGATGAGCCGCAGGGCCACGCTCTGCACGCGCCCCGCCGACAGGCCGCGCTTCACCTTGTCCCAGAGCACCTGGCTCACCTTGTAGCCCACGATGCGATCCAGCACCCGCCGCGCCCGCTGGGCGTCCACCAGCTTGCGGTTGATCTCGGTGGGGGATTCCATGGCCTTGCGGATGCCGTTGGCCGTGATCTCGTTGAAGAGCACCCGCTTCACCTTCAGGGCCTTGGGGGGCTTGATGGCCTCCAGCAGATGCCAGCTGATGGCCTCTCCTTCGCGATCAGGGTCCGTGGCCAGGAACAATTCCTGAGCTTCCTTGGCGGCGCTCTTGAGGCCCTGCACCACCTTGGCCTTGGCCGGGGGAATCTCATAGACCTCCCGGAAATCTCCAGCCACATCGATGACGGGTACCTTCTTGCCGCTCACCTCCACCGCTTCCTTGGTGGGCAGATCGCGGATATGGCCCACGCTGGCCATCACCTTGTAGCCTTTGCCTAAATATTTGGTGATGGTCTTGGCCTTGGAAGGGCTTTCGACAATGACGAGCTTGGTCACGGTTGGCTCCTGATCCCTCAAAAGGGGATCATCCCATGACCGTCAAGGGCCACCGTCCCCAGGAAAGCGCCGAAAGATCCTCCAACAAATCTGCCGACCCTCGGCACACCCGCGCCGCGCCTTCCCTCAAGAGGTGATTGGGGCCTTCCGCCAGGGGATTTTCGGGGCTGCCGGGACAGGCCCAGAGTTCCTTGCCCAGATCCAAGGCCAGGCGCGCCGTCACCAGGGAACCGGATTTCAATCGGCCTTCCAGGAGCACCACGCCACGGCTCCAGGCCGCCAGGAGCCAGTTCCGGCGCGGGAAATGCCATTTGTGGGGCTTGGCGTCCGGCGGGAAGGGGGTGATGAGGCCGCCTCCGGCGGCTTCCATTTGCTGGATGAGGGGCAGGTGCTCGGGAGGGTAGGGATGATCCAGGCCGGAACCCATCACGGCCCAGGTGGGGCCGACTTCCAGGGCGCCGCGATGGGCCGCTGCGTCGATGCCTCGCGCCAGCCCCGACAGCACGGGCACGCCCGCCTCGGTCAGTTCCCGCGCCCATTGCCGTGCCCGCGCCCGCCCCTGGGTGCTGGCCTGGCGGCTACCGATCATGGCCACGCCCGGCCTGGGCAGCGTGCCGCGCACCCACAGCGCCACGGGGTAGGGAAGCTGCGCCATGAGCGGCGCCACCTCTTCCTCCGAGGGCAACCGCAGCCGTGCTCCCCGCTCCAAGGCCTGGCGATGGAAGATTTCCAGATCCAGAGCCTCGAATGCCCGGCGCTCTTCATCGGTGAGGGCAGGACTTTGATTTCCCTGAAGATCGGCCCACAGCTTGGCCTTGCGCCCTTCCGACCAGGGCAGCACCGTGAACGCCAGGGCCCAGCGATCCAGATCCATGGCCTACCATCTCGCGTTCTGGGATTCCTGACAAATGATCCGTTGAGTTTTTCCCGGCCTTTGGTAAACTAACTTTCCTTTGGTTGCACTGCATCTGGAATCGAGAGGTTGCCATGTCCCGTCAATGCGAAATCTGCGGAAAGAAGCCCCAGTTCGGGCACAACATCAGCCACGCCAACAACGTGACCAATCGCCGCTGGAACCCCAACCTCCAGACCGTGCGCGCCCTGGTGGCGGGCGCCCCCAAGCGCATCCGCGTCTGCACCTCCTGCCTGCAGGCTGGCAAGGTCATCAAGAACGTCTAGCGGTTCATTCCCTTCCTGAAGCGGCCCCGCGAGGGCCGCTTTTGCACGTACGGCGCGATTTCCTCCGAACGGTTACGATAGGAACCATTCGGAGCCGTCATGACTGAACCTTTTTTCATCGCACGTTCTTTGGAAGGGAAGACGCCCCAGGATCTCTTCCTGCTTCCTCCCATGGCCAACCGCCACGGCCTCGTGGCCGGCGCCACCGGCACGGGCAAGACCGTGACCCTGCGCGTCATGGCGGAGCATTTCAGCCGCGCCGGTGTGCCGGTGTTCATGGCCGATGTGAAGGGCGATCTCACGGGGCTCGCCAAAGCGGGCAGCGATAACCCCAAGCTGGCAGAGCGCGTGGCGAAGCTCCAGCTCGAGCCTCTGGCTTTCCAGGGCTATCCCGTGACCTTCTGGGATGTGTTCGGCCAACAGGGGCATCCCGTGCGCGCCACCCTCAGCGAAATGGGACCGCTGCTGCTGGGCCGCCTGCTGGGCCTCAACGACACCCAGGGCGGCGTGCTGAACCTCGCCTTCAAGGTGGCCGACGACAACGGCCTGCTGCTGCTGGATCTCAAGGATCTGCGCTCCATGCTGACCTACGTGGGCGAACACGCCTCGGAACTCCGCACCCAGTACGGCAACGTGAGCCCCGCCAGCATCGGCGCCATTCAGCGCGGATTGCTGGAACTGGAATCCCAGGGCGGCGAACACTTCTTCGGCGAACCGGCCCTCAACATCGACGATCTCATTCAGACGGACAGCAAGGGGCTGGGCGCTATCAATCTGCTGGCGGCGGATCAGCTCATCGCCAAGCCCAAGCTCTACGCCACTTTCCTGCTCTGGCTCATGGCCGAGCTCTACGAACGGCTGCCCGAAGTGGGCGATCCCGAAAAACCCAAGCTGGTGTTCTTCTTCGACGAAGCCCATCTGCTCTTCGAAGATGCGCCGGATGCGCTGCTGGAGCGCATCGAGCAGGTGGTGCGCCTGGTGCGTTCCAAGGGCGTGGGCATCTACTTCTGCAGCCAGAACCCCCTGGACGTGCCCGACAAAGTGTTGGGCCAGCTGGGCAACCGCGTGCAGCACGCGCTGCGCGCCTTCACGGCCCGGGACCAGAAGGCGGTGAAGGCCGCGGCAGAGACCTTCCGTGCCAACAAGGATCTGGATGTGGAAAAGGTCATCACCGAGCTGGCCGTGGGCGAAGCCCTGGTGAGCTTCCTGGATGCCAAAGGCACGCCGGGCGTGGTGCAGCGCGCCTGGGTGCTGCCGCCCACCAGCCAGTTCCCGCCCATCGAGTCTGGGGAGCGCAAGGGCTTCATGGCCCAGAGCCTCGTGGCAGGCGTGTACGACACCATGGTGGATCGGGAGAGCGCCTTCGAGTTGCTGCGGGCCAAGGCCGAGGAATCCGCCAAGGCCGCGGAGCAGGAAGCCCAGCGCAAGGCCGAGGAAAAGGAATCCCACGCCTCGGGTCGGCAAAGCGATTCCATGCTGGAATCCTTCGGCAAGAGCGTGGTGCGTGCTGCGGGCAGTTCCATCGGGCGCCAGCTGATCCGGGGCGTGCTGGGCAGCCTCTTTGGTGGGCGACGCTAGTGCTCCTGGTTCTCGACACCACCACGGAGTGGCTGCACCTGGCTTTGGTGGGCGAAGGCGAAGCGGCCTTCACCCGCGCGTTGAAGGCGGAGCCCGGTCAGAGCCACAGCGTGCTGCTGCTTCCCGCGCTGCAAGGCCTGTTGGAAACGGCTTCCCTCGCGCCGAAAGAACTCACGGGCTGCGTGGTCTGCGTGGGGCCCGGCGGCTTCACGAGCCTGCGCACGGGCGTGGCCACCGCCGAAGGATTGGCCCTCACGGGGCTGCCCGTATGGGGGTTCTCCGCCTTCGAACTCCGCGCCAAGGCTTTGCGCTTCCTCGGAGTTCACGAACCGCTGTGGGTGCTGCTGGATGGCCAGCGCCAGGAGACCTTCGCCCAGCGTTGGGGGGATCAGGCCCTCAATGAAGCGGCGCGATGGCCTCTGTCGGCCTTGGGGAGCCACGTGAAGGGCGAGCCCTGGTGGGCGCCTGCGGGGTTCCGCGAACGGGTGGAAGCGGCGCTGGGAAGACCGGGTCTGGGTTTCGAGGACGAACAGGAAGCCACGCTCCAAGCCCTGGTGGCCCTGGGGCGCGAGAAGGCCCAAGGCGCGCCCGAAAACCCATTGATCCCCTTCTACCTGCGGGAAACCGATGCGGAGATGAATTTTCCCCAGGTTTCCGGCCACCTCAGCGAAGCCCTTCGCCGGGGCCAGGCCCGTTGATGGCGCTGCGTCGCCTCGGTCCCGGCAGCGCCCTGCCGCCCTGGGTGGAAATCCTGGAGCTGGAAGTGTTCGGCCAGGCCTGGGGCACGCTGGAAGCCCACGAAGAAGCGTGGCTGGAAGAGGGCCTGGGCTACGTGCTCTGGGGCCTGAGCCTGGACGAAGCGGAACTGCTCCGCATCGCCGTGGATCCTTCGCACCAGGGCCAGGGCCTGGGCCGCCGCCTGTTGCGGGAAAGTACGGAGGCCCTGCGTCATCAGGGCGTGCAGGCCTTCCATCTCGAAGTGCGCGTCTCCAACGCCAGCGCCCGTCATCTCTACGAATCCGAAGGCTGGCAAGCCCTTGGGCGTCGCAAGGCCTACTACCGCGACGGCGAAGACGCCATGCGCTACAGCCTCTCGTAGTGCGGGTTTGGAAGGTTCACCACGGAGAGCACGGAGAATGGCGCTGAGGAAAGGTTCTTCCCGCTTTCATCCTGTTTTTCATCCTTTGGTCCTGTTCAGCCTTCTTTGCGAAACACCACGATCCGGTTGCTGTTGGTGCCTTTGGCATTGTTCTCCACGCCCCAGATGTTGGCGGTCTTGGTGAAGGCCTGTTGATTCACGAGCACGCCCAAGGGCTCGAATCCGGCGCGCAGACCCAAGGGCAGGGCCACTTCCTCCAGGCGCAGGGTGCCTTTGCGCACTTCGCCCACTTCGAAGGCCACGTGACCGCCGGGGCGGGTGACGCGGAAGAGATGGTGGAAGACCTCCTGCATGGTGTCGGCCCAGGCCCCCACGGTACGGGCCATGGTGATGCCTTGACCGATGGCCTGCGCATCGAGGCCGCAGAACCAGCAGCGGAGCCAGTTGTCGGCGGCGTACTGCACCACGTCGAGAAACGGCGGACTGGTGACGGTGAGGGTGATGCTGCTGTCCTCCAGCGGGACGCGGCGGGCGTCTTCCGTGAAGAATTGCGCATCCCGGGCGCTTTGCCGCAAATGTTCTTTTTCCGTAGCGCTCAAATCGGATAGCAGCTGGCGACTCTTCTTGAGGATCAGCGCGTGGGTATCGCGGTAGGGCGGCACCTGTTGGCGCTTGCGGTTGATCTCGATCTGCTTTTGCGGGCTGAGAGCCTGATTGGGCGGGAGCGTGTACACGGAGAAAAAGCCCGGCGAGTGGCCCGTGAGGCGATTGGTGGCCACCATGCGGATCCAGGCGTCCACTTCGTCGGAAGGGTCCAGAAAACAGCGCAGGGCGCGGATCTCCGCCTCGGTGTCGGGATGATAGAACATGGAAAGATCGAGGCTGTCGAGTTCGGCGCCGCGACGAGGCAGGCGGTCCAGGCGATCCGCGACGGCTTCCAGGCTGGGCGGACGCAGGCGCGGCGCGGCCAGGAGCGCCGAAAGGGGATTGATGTCGTTGGCGGCCACGCGCCGCCCCAAGAGCGCCGCTTCGAGGAGCGTGGTGCCCCGTCCGCTGAAAGGGTCGTACACCCGCTCGCCGGGCTGGGTGAGGGCTTCGATGAAAAGCCTTGGTAACTGGGGTTTGTAGCAGGCGCGGTACGAGATTTCGTGCAGGCTGGAGGCCTGCCGCTGGCGAGGGGTCCAGAATTCCCGCGTCCAGCAGGGCACACGCTCGCCTTCGGCCACGATCTCGGACCAGAATCCCTCGCCCGATTCCGCCAACCCTTCCAAGGCGGCGCGGCGGCGGTCGAAGAGGGTTGGGGTTCGTGCCATTCAGACTCCTTGCAACCAGGGTAGCCTTGTCTTCATGGATATGGACTTCAAGCCCAAACGCCCCACCGGCCTGAACCGCCTGTATGTGACGGGGGTGCTGCTGGCGGTGATCTGGATCCTGTTCCGCGCCTATCGCATCGTCAGCGATCGGATGGTGGATCTCGACACCACCAGCCGCTGGACGCTGGTGGCCCTGGGATTGGCCAATACCTTGGCCATCGCCACGCTGCTTTTCATCATCGCCCGCACCTTGGGCAAACTCTATTTCGAGCGCCGCCAAGGCATCCTGGGTTCCCGCATCCGTACGCGGCTGGTGCTGGCCTTCTTCGTGGTGTGCCTGACGCCGAGCCTGATGCTCTTCCTCATGGGGCGCAACTTCATCAGCAAGAACGTGCGGCGCTGGTTCCTGCCCGAAACCCAGGAAGTGATCGTGGATGGCAATCGCCTGGCGAAGACCTATCGCAGCGGCCTCGAAAGCGATCTGAAGACCGCCATGGGACGCCTTTCCGCCACGGGCGTGGATGATCTCGCCTTTCGTCGGCCGTACCTGGGCCTGGATCTACTGGCCCGCCAGGAAGGCGCCAAGTTCCAGGTAGATGTGGCCTCGGATCTGCCTACGCCCGATTTGAACTTGGTTGTCGATTCCGAACTGAATCGCCAGGAACTGCCCGGCGGTCTATGGCTGCTCCAGAGCACCGCCGCTCAACCTCGACTCGTGGGAGGGCGTTTCCTGCCACGGGAGTTGCTGGACTCCATCACGCGCCTGGAGCGCCGGGCGCGGGAATCCACGCAGATCCACGCTTTCCGCGACAATCTGGAGACCCTTTCGGGCAACACCTTCCTGCTGCTCACACTGCTCACGCTCTTCCTGGCCATGTGGGTGGGCCTCGCCATGGCCCGCACCATTTCCGAGCCTGTGAGGGCCTTGGCCAAGGCCGCGCAGCGCGTGGGCATGGGTGATCTGGAGGTGAAGCTGCCGGTGCAGGGCGAGGATGAACTGGCGCTGCTCTCCTCGCGGTTCAACGCCATGACCCACGATTTGCGCCAGAACCGCGAAGCCATCGAAGCCCAGGCCGAGCGCATCGAAGGGCAACGGGCCTACCTGGGCCAGCTGCTCGAAGCCCTTCCCGTGGGTGTCATGGGCTGGAATGCCGAGGGCGAATTGCGCACCTTCAATTCCATTGCCCGTCGCTGGCTGGGCATGGAGGAATGGGCACCTTCTCTGGAAACGAGCTGGCGCGAATGGGCCCAGCGTCCGCAGATGGGCGAATTGCCGCAGCTGGTGGACGATGTGCGCGCCACCCGTCGTGCCCAGGAGCGGGAACTGCGCCTGGGCGGGGAAGGGGAGGACGGCCGCCCGGTGCGAGCCATGGTGGTGGCCCTGCGGGAAGGCGGCGAACTGGCGGTGCTGGAAGATCTTTCCCTGCTGGCCCAGGCCGAGAAGCGGGCCGCGTGGCAGGAGGCCGCCCGCCGCATGGCCCATGAAGTGAAGAACCCGCTCACACCCATTCAGCTCACGGCCCAGCGGTTGTTGCGGCGGGGCCGCGAAGGCCGCCTCGATCCCCAGCTGGTGCGCGAAGGCGCCGAAACCATCCTCACCGAAGTGGCCAGCCTGTCGCGGCTGGTGGAAAGCTTCAGCCGCTTCGCGAAACTCCCCGCGCCCCAACCGCATTCCTTGGATGCCTGTGAGCTGATGCGCCAGGTGGAAGCCCTTTACGCGCCCGCCCACCCAGCCATCGCCTTCCGTCTCGACGTGCCCGATCATCCGGTGGAAGCGGTCTGGGATGGCGATATGGTGAAGCGCGCCCTCATCAACTACGTGGATAACGCCGTGAGCGCCCTGGAACACCTGCCCACAGCGGCGGCGCCCCTCGTCACCCTTCGCCTGGACGTGGAAGGGGATCGGGCGCATCTGGCCGTGGACAACAACGGCGCCTCGGTGCCGGAATCCCTGCGCAGCCGCCTGTTCGAACCCTACGTTTCCACCAAGCGCCAGGGCACGGGCCTGGGCCTCGCCATCGCCCAGCGCATCGCCCAGGATCACGGCGGCGAAGCTCGCTACGAGCCCCTGGAAATCGGCAGCCGCTTCTCGCTGGTGCTGCCCCTTCAAAGAGGCGGAACCCTCGGCTGAACCGGAGATCGGGGCACGGGCCGTTTCCCTCCTATCCGTGGGGGATTTGCGTTCTTGATTTTCGTTTTTTATTCGCTATCATAATTTTCCCTTCGAGGTGCTTGTGTTGGCGATGTGGGTGCCTGAATTGCCGTTCCAGCTCGCCTGCGGTCGGGACGGCGGGCTGCGGGGGCGGCCTTTGGCCTTTCTGAACCCTGAACAACCCCGCACGCCGAGCCTCTGGTTCGTGAATCGCCTGGCGAAGTCTGAGGCATTGGCGCCGGGCATGGCGCTGGATCAGGCGCTGCGCCGCTCGCCGGGCCTGAAGGTGCTGGAGCCTTCGCCCCAGGTGTGGTGGGAGGCTCAGGCGGATCTGGCGCAGTGCCTTCAGCAATGGACGCCCCAGGGCCAGTTGGGCCGCCTGGGCGAGGCGCTGGTGGAACTGAACGGCACCCAGCGAATCTTTGGTCCCTTGGCGGATACCGCCGAGCGCATTCGTCGGGAATTGGCCCAGCGCCACGGCTGGGACAGCCACGGGGGCCTTTCCCTCAGCGCCACCGCCGCCCAGTTTGCGGCCCACGCCGAGCATCGGCTGGAGCGGGTGGCGGAAGGGGCCGAGGCCAGCTTCCTCGCGCCCCAGCCGTTGCGACGATTGACGGAGCTTTCGCCCCGTCTGCGGGAGCGCTTTCACCGCCTGGGGCTATGGCGCTTCGGGGATCTTCAGCCCGTGCCCTTGCCGGTGCTGGCGGAGTTGACCCATCCCGCGCTGGCGCCGACGCTGCACGCCCAGGTGTGCGGCGAGGATCGGCCGTGCCTGCCACTGCTCACCGAGCGGCCCAGCCATGCCCATCATCGCTGGCGCCTGCAGCCGCCCTGCCTGCCGGAGGAAACCCAACTGGCCAGCCGATGCCTGCGCTGGCTTTGGGCCGAAAGCCGCAGCCCCCGCACCTTGCAGCTGCGCTGGTGGGACGTGGATGGTGAACCCCACGGCTGGAGGGCCTCTGCGGAGGATCTGGCCGCGCCGCCCCTGGCCTTGGTTCGGCGCATCGAGGCCAGCTTCCTGCACGTGGCCACGCGCCGCCAGTTGGTGCGGGAAGTGGAACTGCACCTCACCTGGGGGCTGGGCCGCGCCACGGCGCTGTTTCAGGAACTCCCCATGCAGCGTTTGGAACGACTGGAACCCGTGCTGGCCCGCCTGCGCCGCCGTTTTCCCGATCAGCCGGTGCTGCCGGGCTGGATGGGCCTGGGAGCCTGATCGTGTTCGCCCTGGGCCTTTCCGATTTCAGCGTGGGCGAAGGCGTCTATCCCGCGTCCCTGCTGCTGAAGCTGGCGCGGCATCTGGGCTACGACCATCTGGTGGCCTGGGATCGCGGCGTGGCGGGCTATCCGCGGCTGCGCGAGAGTCTGGCCTGGATGCACCGCAGCCGCGAACTGCAAGACCTGCCTCCCGATCCGCGCTGGGAGAGCTTTCGCGTGCATCTGGGCAGTCGCTTTACGTGGCGCGGGCAGGATTTCGGCGCGCTGCCTTTCTGCGATGACGGCTATGCCGCGCTCAATCGCCTGCTTTCCGCCCAGGCCCATCAAGAACGCCTCGATCTCGTTGTTCCGGGCCTTGGGGGCGGCGAGCCGCCACGGGGCTGCGTGCTGTTGGCGGAACGGCGAGAAGGGCTGGAGCTGCTGTTGCGGGAGGGCTTCGACGCCGCGCTGCTGGCCCATCCCCGGCGCATTCAGGAAGCCCGCGCTGCCCTTGAGGCAGGCCGCACCGTGGTCGCGCCGCAGACCCTGCGCTTCCGTACCGCCGAGGGTTTGGAGCTGCATCGCCTGAAACGGGCCATCGCCCAGCAATGCACCTTGCTTCGTGCCGAATCGTTGTGGGAAGAGGCCGATGCGGCCGTGCCCCGGGAAACCTGGGAAGCGCGCTTTCCCTTCGCCGAACCCAAGGTTCAGCGGGCCACGGCGGAGGTGCTGGAGCGCATCGCCGGTTGGCGCATGCACTGGGGCCAATGGGTGCTGCCCGCCCCTTTGGGGCTGGAAGGTGCGGATCTCGATGCGCTGCTGCGGGAGCAGGTGCGAAAAGGTGTGGCCCGGCGTTTTCCCAACACCCGCGGCGAGGTGCTGGCCCGCATGGAGCGTGAGCTGGCGCTGATTTCCGCCAAGGGTTTCGCCCGCTACTTTTTGCTGGTGCAGGACATCGTGAAGTCCGCCCAGGGAGAGCGTCCGCGCATCTGCGGCCGAGGTAGCGGCGCGGCTTCGCTGGTGAGCTACGCGCTGAACCTCAGCAACGTGGACCCTGTGGCCACGAACCTCATGTTCGAACGCTTTCTCACGGAACAGCGCACGGACCCGCCGGACATGGATATCGATTTCGCGTGGGACGAGCGGGATGCGGTGATCCAGTCGGTGTTCGAACGCTATGGCCGCCACCGCGTGGCCATGGTGGCGAACCATGCGTTCTTCAAGCCCAAGGGCGCGCTGCGCGCCGTGGCTCAGGCCCACGGACGACCCGACAGCGAGCTCAAGCAGTTGGCCCGCTACGTGCGAGGCTGGGAAGGGGGCCTGGAGCGCGCCGCCGAAAACCCTGCCTGGGCCGCCATTCTCCGGCAGGCCCAGGCGCTCACGAGGCACTTCCACCAGTTCTCCGTGCATCCCGGCGGCACGGTGGTGACGCCGGGGCCCTTCTGGGAGCATGCGGCCATGCAACCGGCACCGGCCAAGGAAGGGGTGTCCATCACCAGCTGGGACAAGGATGGCGTGGAGAACTACGGGCTGGTGAAGATCGATCTGCTGGGAAACCGCAGCCTGGCGGTGATCCGCGATGCCTACGCGGTGTTGGGTGACAGCGTTCCCCGCGACCCCGGCACTCATTCTCGTCAGGACGCCGCCACCCAGGCGCTGTTGGCGCAAGGCGACAGCATCGGCGTTTTCTACGTGGAAAGCCCCGCCACGCGCCAGCTTCAGAAACGCGTGCGCAAGGGTGATTTCGAGACGCTGACCATCCACAGCAGCCTCATTCGCCCGGCGGCCTACCGCTGGGTGGATCGCTACGTGAAGCGCAGTCGCGGTGAAGAAGTGTGGGAACCCAGCGATCCCGTGTTCGCGGATCTGCTCTCGGAAAGCCACGG